>JAFGCM010000021.1 GCA_016932635.1 Candidatus Omnitrophota bacterium | reverse complement strand
TAATTTTGCATTTTACATTTTGATTTTTTAATTAACAGAAAATATGAAAAATAAAGCAGTGGCAGAGATATTTCGTCAGATCGGGGAAATCCTGGAAATTCAGGGAGAAAACCCCTTTCGCATTCGGGCCTACTTGAGAGCTGCACAAAGTATTGAATCTTTGAACCGGGATATAGCTAAGCTCGCCGCAGAAGAAAAACTAAAGGAAATTCCCGGCATTGGCAAAGACCTAGCTGAAAAAATAAAAGAAATAGTTAACACGGGGAAGCTTAAATTTTATGAACAATTAAGGGATAGTGTCCCGGAAGGTTTGACGCTACTAATGTCCGTTCCGGGTATCGGTCCCAAGAGCGCTAAATTACTGTACGAGCATTTAAAAATCAGAAACATTAACGATTTAGAACAGCAGGCCTTAGCGCATCAAATCAGAATCCTGCCCGGCTTTAAGGAAAAAACCGAAGAAAATATTTTACGCGGTATCGCCTTAATTAAAAAGGCCAAAGAAAGAATGCCGCTGGCTGTGGCCTTAGCAACGGCCGAAGAATTTACCGACAGCTTGAAAAAAATAAAGCAGGTTGAGCAGATCGAGCCAGCCGGCTCGCTCAGGCGGCGCAAGGAGACGGTGCGGGATATCGATATCTTAGTCAGCTCCCGCCAACCAAAGAAAATAATGGATACCTTTACCAAGCTCGTCCAGGTAAAAGAAATCTTAGCCCAAGGCCCCACTAAATCCAGCGTCCTGACCAAGGAGGGAATTCAGGTAGATCTGCGTGTAGTCCAACCGAAAAGCTTTGGTGCGGCGTTATTATATTTTACCGGCTGCAAAGAGCATAATATCAAATTACGCCAAATGGCCGCAAAAAAAGGTGTTAAGATTAATGAATACGGTTTATTTAAGAAAAACAAGTGGCTGGCCGGTAAAAAAGAGCAAGATATCTATAAATTACTGAAGCTCAACCCGATAGCCCCCGAACTGCGTGAGGATCAGGGAGAATTGGAGGCAGCTTTAAAGGCCCAACTGCCAGAGCTTTTAGAGTTAACAGATATTAAAGGAGACCTACATTTACATTCTCAGTGGAGTGACGGCGCACACAGTTTAGGCGAGCTGGTGCGAGCGGCCAAAGTAAAGGGTTATCAATATATTGCCATCACCGACCACTCGCAGTCAGTGCGGATTGCCCATGGCTTAAGCCCCGAACGTCTAAAAAGACAGATCGCGGCCATCGCTAAACTGAATAAAAAATTTAAGGGGATTAAAATCTTAGCCGGCAGCGAAGTTGATATCAAGTCAGACGGAAGCTTGGATTTTCCTGATCGGATATTAAAACAGCTGGATCTGGTCATTGCCGCAGTTCACAGCGGTTTTAAGCAAAGCCAAGAACAGTTGACCCAAAGAATCACCCGGGCAATGGAAAACAAATATGTAAATATTATTGCCCATCCTTCAGGAAGACTCCTGGGACAACGTGAACCTTATGCCCTGGATATGGAAGCAGTACTCAAGCAGGCAAAGAAAACCGGCACCTGGATGGAGATTAGCGCCTTTCCGGACCGCTTGGACTTAATCGACATTAATTGCCGAAGAGCTAAGGAATTAGGTGCGCAGATGGCTATTTCCACCGATAGCCATCTGCTTAGTCATCTGGATTATATGTATTTGGGTGTCAGCGTGGCCCGGCGGGGCTGGCTGGAAAAGAAAGATGTAGCGAATACGCTGCCTCTGGAGAAATTCCTGCAGGCAGTGAAAAAGAAAAGGTAGGGGCAAAGGCCAGATGGCTAAACGGGAGTTTTCGGCGGGCGGGATAGTGGTGAGGAAAAAAGGCCGGGGTTTCGAGATCCTGCTGATTAAGGATGCCTATGGCCGCTGGAGCTGGCCTAAAGGACATATTGATCAGGGGGAGAGTTCTCCCCAGGCAGCGCTGCGCGAAATCAGGGAAGAAGTAGGTTTGAAGAACCTCGAAGTTTTGGGTAAAGCCGGACGCAGTAATTATTTTTTTCGGCTGAAAGGAGAGTTAATATTCAAGACCGCATTTTTCTTTTTGGTAGAAGCTCTCGGTCAAGAAAAATTACACGTGCAGATTGATGAGATAAAGCTGGCGCGTTGGTTTAAGCCCCAGGAGGCCTTAAAAAGTGTGTACTACAAAGGCGCTAAAGAGATGTTAAAGCAGGCGATTAATTTATATCAGGAAGTAAAAGAAAAAAAGGTGTAAGGATGTTTAAAATCGATTACCCATTTACCAAAGAAATCCTGGCTTGCGGGGCGCAACTGGAGGCAAACTTCTGTCTGACTAAAAAGGATGCTGGTTTTGTGACCAATAATTTAGGTAACTTGGCCTTGCCGAACATATATGAACAATACCAGTGCCAGGTTGAAAATACGCAAAAAGAGTTGAAAATTAAACCCAAGATTATTACGCACGATTTGCATCCAGAATTTAACTCCACAAAATTTGCTCAGGCTATTCAACAAAAGAACAAAGGCTTAAAACGTGTTCCCATCCAACATCAAATGGCCCATTTAGCGAGTTGTCTTGCCGAAAATAAATTGTCTGAGGCAGTAATTGGCGTGGTTTTTGATAACGCCGGAGTGGGCACAGATGGAGATATTTGGGGCGGAGAATTCTTTGTGGGCAACCTTAAAAACATCAACCGGGCGGCTTGCTTAAGGTTTAATCAGGCCGATTCCACTGAAGGCGTTACTTCCAGCGCGGCCGTTTTCTTTGACCGTCTGGCCAAATGTTTAAGCCTGCGTGAGAGATTCGATTTTGAGGGTCAAGGGCTAGTTGAGCTGGAAAGGATAATCAATCGCTCATCCCACGTGGCCAATAAAATTTACGACTACACGCCGCAAAAAAGTAAAGATATGTTGGTGATTGTCCTGGATCCGATTTTTGCGGGCATCCGAGAGGATTTAGAGAAGGACATTTCCAAATCGATTATCTCGGCGGCCCTGCACAATACGATCATCGAGTTGACCAGAGATACCTGCCATAAAATCAATCAAAAAGAAAAATTAAAAAAAGTCGTTTTGACCGGAACAGTGTTTCAAAGTAAAACCCTATTGAATCGCCTCAAGGATTTATTGACCCAAGACGGCCTCTCGGTAATAGAGCATCGCTATTTTTCTTGCAATGACAGTAATATTTCTTTCGGTCAGGCGGCTCTTGCGAATCAGTTATGTTAAAGGAAATCTTTGCTCAAGCTAAAAGTTTAAATTTAACCGAAGGAAATGTAATTAAGAATATCTGGGCCTTAACGCTTCCGATGATGCTGGGAAATATTTTACAGACCAGTTTTAATGTAGTTGATATGATTTGGGTGGGGCGCTTAGGAGCGGAGGCTATTGCCGCCGTGGCCATGGGTGGGGTGGTGCTGATGGTGGTAATAACTTTTATTATAGGTATCGCCACAGGGACATTGGCTTTAATCGCCAGGCAAATCGGGGCCAAAGACTTAAAAAGCGCAGATCACGTAGCGATGCAGTCTTTAATTATCGGCGGAGTTTTATCACTGGTCTTGGCAGTGATGGGTATTATCTTTGCCCGGCCTATTTTACAAGCCTTAGGCGCCAAGGCAGCGGTGTTAGAATTAGGAACGGAATATTTAAAAATAATTTTAATGGGCGGTTTAATGATGGTATATTTATTTCTGGCTAATGCGATCTTGCGCGGTGCCGGAGACGCCCTGACGCCGATGTTTTTGATGATTGCAGCCACGGTATTAAATATTATACTTGATCCTTTGATGATTTTTGGTATTGGTTTTCCTCCCATGGGAGTGAACGGAGCGGCTTTAGCTACGGTATTGTCGCGCGGTCTGGCTGCGGTGGCCGGACTTTATCTTTTGTTTCAAGGCCGCTTAGGCGTGCGCCTGCATTTAAGTAAAATATATGTAGATTTTTCCACAATTTTACGAATTATTAAAATCGGTTTTCCTAATTCAATCCAGATGGCCCTACGCAGCGTTGTTGGTTTAGTTTTGATGACCATTGTCGCCGGTTATGGGCAATTTGCTGTGGCTGCTTATGGTATTGGGCTGCGCATATTTTCGGTAGTTTTGATGCCGGGGTTTGCCTTGGCCGGCAGCGCCGCTACGCTGGTGGGTCAGAACTTGGGGGCAAATAAATTGTTGCGCGCAGAAACCAGCGCTCGTTCGGCAGCGCACTTTAATTCCTTGATGATGGGCTTAGCCGGAATTATCTTTTTTGTTTTTTCGGCCAAGTTAGTTTCTGTATTCAGCCCCAATCCTGATATCATCAGGCTGGGAAGTAAATATTTACGGATTACCTCTTTTGGTTATATCTTTATCGCCCAGGGCCTCGTCTTAGGACGTTCGCTGATGGGGGCCGGTGATACTATTTCCCCAATGTTGATCGCCTTACTCAGCTTACTGGGGATTCAGATACCTTTGGCGCTTTTGTTGCCTAGTTATAGACAGATTGGGATTGAAGGGATTTGGTGGGCAATTTTATTTGCTTCAGTGCTCCAGGGCCTGCTGACTATTT
>JAFGCM010000020.1 GCA_016932635.1 Candidatus Omnitrophota bacterium | reverse complement strand
TTGGCGTTTAGTATTTTTCAACAAATTGCCCGTTGCCTGCATTGTCTGTTTAGTGGCTACCAGGCCCGAGATTCCGATGATAATCCAAATTAGCCCGATTAGGGCAGGAATCCAAGACATTTTATCCCTTCCTTTCGTTAAGATTTATCTAGAATTTGACTTCCGGGACTACCCTGGCCCCTTCTTCAACCTCAAAATATACCGCTGGTTTTGTTAGGCCGCGCATCCGGGCAAATAGACTGCCAAATATTGTGCGCTTGTAGGCATTGAAGGCCAACACTGCTTGGTTGTAACGGCGCCTTTCCACGGCAATCCTATTTTCCGTCCCCTCTAACTGACTCTGCAGAGTCAAAAAATTCTGATTGGCCTTTAACTCCGGGTAATTCTCGGCTACTAAAAGTAGTCGAGAAAGCACGCCGCCCATTTCCCGGGCCGTAGCCATTTTCTCCCCAGGCGTAGCTGCCTTTCCCCATTGACTGCGCAGTTCGGTAACCCGGGTAAAGGTTTCTTGCTCATAGCTGGCATAACCTTTGACCGTGTTCACCAAGTTAGGGATTAGGTCGTTTCTGCGCTGCAATTGGTTTTCTACCTGGGCCCAAGACTGATTGACGTTTTCATCCAGAACAACCACATAGTTTAGGCCGCGAATCAGCCAACCTCCCAAAGCAATTACAACTACTGCTAAGATAATCAAAACTAGCACTACCGGTTTCATTTTTTCACCCCCCTCTTTTTTATCCGTGTCTATCCATGTCTTACCAGCCGCCGCCAGCTCCGCCGCCGCCGGTAAAACCACCGCCGAAGCCGCCAAATCCTCCGCCGAAGCCGCCGGAAGTTCCGCTTAAGCCTCCTCCGTACCAAGACCCTCCCCTTCTGCGGCCGCTGCCAAAAAGTAGAAAACTAAATAAACCAAAGCGAAAACCAAAGAAGAAAATAAAAAACAAAAGCGTAAGCAGGCCCTCAATAAAACGGGCTAGCGGAGTTTTCTCAACCGCTTGCACGTACTGCTGGTTTAAAGCCGGCAAATCTGCTATCGTTACATTATACTCCTTGGCCGCTAAATCTACAAGAGAAATAGCTCCGGCTAAAATGCCTTTAGAGAATTCATCCTGTTTAAAGTAAGGCACAATGATATTGCGGTAGATTTTACTGGCTTGGGCATCAGGTATAGCGCCCTCAAGTCCGTAACCTGTAGTAATCCAGACTTTTTTATCTTCAATGGCCACCAGTAGCAATACCCCGTTGTCTTTACCGGCTTTACCAATCTTCCACTGCTCAAATAATCTGACTGAATAATCTTGGATATCGTAAGGTTTGGTAGTTTTGAGGGTGACGATTGCTATTTCGGCTGAGGTTTTCTGCTCTAAGGCCTGCGCTAAGGCATTTAATGTCTGAGCATCCTCGGGAGAAATTAAATTGGCAAAATCATTGATATAGCCTCTGGGTGCAGGAAAGCCGGCTTCCTGGGCAGCAACTGTTATGCTCAGACAACAAAGCAAAATTGTCAGAAAGACTGCTGTGTTTTTCATAATTGGTCAACGGCAATAGCCAGCTTTTGGATTTGGGCAATATAACGCTCGAAAAAGAGTTCAACATCCTGTGCGTCTATCTGCTCATCATTCTTAGTATCGCGCAGGATGCTCAAAAAGACATTTTTATCTAAATTGAATTCAGCAGACACTTGGGCGTAGATTTCTTCCTTTTTGACCGCAGGCATCTGGCCTTTTAACCTGATTAAATTGCGCAAGACCGGAGTCAAAGAGGACATTGACTCCTTCAATAGCGCCTCTATACCTTTTCTTTTTAAGCCCACTTCTAAATAGGCCTGTCTGATTCTGATTAGTTTTCCTTTAATCTGCTCTTCGCAGAACAACCTTAAATGAGCCGAATTGATCTTGAGCGGCGAAAGCAGGTCTTTTCCGTAGAGCAGCAAATGGTTTTCCTGCATTTCCAGGAACTCAATTGGAAAGACATCTGTTGAGGTAGTTATGTGCCTCTGGCTTAAGAATAAGGGCGCCGCAATTTTTTTCTTGATGCCCCAAGAAACAATCTTTAGGCTTTTTTGTAAATCCGCAAGTTCCAGTTTCTCCAAGACCACAAACAGATTGATATTGGAAATTTTAGGAATATAGTCGGCTCCGACTGCGCTGCCGCATAAAAAGATAGAGACAATATTATCTTGGTGAAGGGCAATTAATTTATTTAAATACCCTGCAATTTTTTTCTTCAGTTCAGGATTGAGCTTGTTGAGGTTCTTTAATTCTGGCATTATTGCACCTCTTATTGTTTACGCTGATTGACTATTTTATTTAATAAAATATACCGTTTGGAATGATTTCTTTATGCGCCAAATTAGAGAATAGGTCGCAGGCTTAACCTGATTAGCGGCAATATCCATCAGCAAGTGCACCGTATAACCTAAGGCAATTGCCAAAAGATAAATATTTTCAGTCAAGACAAAAGATGTCCAGAGTAAAACTGAGATTTCCGCAGCATGAAAAAATAAAAATATTTTTTTAATTCCACCTTCTGTTTCAGGTCTGGTTAATTTTCCACAAGACTGATAAATGCTTTTTAAATTTAAGGTTTTAAACCCGCGATGAATAAAATATTCAATCAAGTGGTCAATATCGATTAAAGTACCCGAGATCAGGCAGATAATTCCGGCAAACAAAGATTGCGTAACAGACCAAACAGCCCAACCTAGCGGCAAGGATACTAACAGGTGTCTTGAGGGAAGCATTTTTACTTTTTAATTTTCCTTTCGCTTTTAGGTAAAACTTTTTCCAATTGAAAAGCGGCTACAGTCCTTAACAATTCCTTCTTTTTCGCTGAATATTCAAGCAAAAGCGAGTAACCGCAACCCCCTTCTTCGTACCGGCTAGGGCAGATATACCAGATATAGAAACTTCTGTCCTGTTCGTTGTAGACCGATTCGAATTTATTCATACAGACCATCACGTGGCCGCAGTTGGGACAGATAATGGGTTTGCGCCTTTCTTCGATGTTTCTATCCATTATTTTTCCTCCTGATTTTCAACAGATAAACTACTTTAGCTGCCGATCCAGTAGAGTCGGTTGAACCTTTTTGAATAACGCTTAATCCATTCCCGGGAGGCCTCCTGAAGAGAAATTTCCCGGCCCAGTTGCATACTGCGTAAATCCCGATATTCCATAATCAGATACATTTGTTCAATTAATTTTACCTTAAAGGCGTCGGCGAATCTTTGAAAACACACACCGATATTGTAAAGCTTAGCCTCGGGACTCCTGCGGCAATGTACTACTTTGGCCTGGACGTTAAAGATCTTATCCTGAAACGGTATTCTAATGGCAACTAAGGAATTGATATCCACCGGCCGTTTGGCTGAAAATAATAGACCCCCCTGACTAACGTTGATGGTGGTTGAGCTTTCTTCTTGAGCCAGCCCCTTTTTGCTAACTTTATATTTCAGCGGAAAGCAAATCGGGTGGCGAATAAATCTGCGGCGTTCAATGCCATTGTGAGCTTGCGACATCTTTATCCTTCCTGAAACTATCTAAATTTTTGAAGCAGGACTATTATATCATTATAGCTAATCAGACGCAAGTGTTCACTGAACGATTGTTAGCGCATCCAGATATTGCGATCCAGCGAGCGATAGCTAATAGCTTCACAGATATGCTCAGCTGTAATTAATTCGGATGCCGCCAAGTCGGCTATGCTGCGGCCAATTTTAAGCACTTTATCATAGGCCCGGGCGGAAAGACCTAAGTCGTAAATAGCTATTTTCAAAAGCTCTTTTGCTTCATTGGAGATATAGCAATATTTCTCTATTTGTTTAGGTTTGATGTTGGCATTGGAACTCTGGCCTTCTTTGGCATAGCGCTTTTGTTGAATAATCCTGGCCTGTTCTACGCGCTTTCTGATCGCGAGAGAAT
>JAFGCM010000019.1 GCA_016932635.1 Candidatus Omnitrophota bacterium | reverse complement strand
GCTCGCGCAAAGAAACCTTGGTTAAATATGGTTTTCGCCTGCCTTCGGCTTTAGACAACCGCCCTTTAAAATTTACTGAATTTGAACAGCTGATCGGACAGACAATTTTTGTTTCCGCCACCCCCAATGAATTTGAACTGAAAAAAAGCGGCCGGCCCATTGAGCAGGTAATCCGGCCTACGGGGATTATTGACCCGGAGTTTATCATTAAACCGACAAAAAACCAGATCGATGACTTAATCGGCTTAGTCCGAGAACGCGCCCAGCGTAAAGAACGGGTATTGGTTACGACATTAACCAAGCGGATGGCCGAAGATTTAACAGCCTATCTCAAAGAGATGGATTTACAGGTTAAATATCTGCATTCGGAAGTTAACGCTATTGAACGGGTGAAGATTTTGCGCGACTTAAGGCTGCGTAAATTTGATTGCCTGGTAGGGATCAATCTGCTGCGCGAAGGTCTAGACCTGCCTGAGGTATCCTTGATTTGCGTCTTGGATGCCGACAAGGAAGGTTTCCTGCGTTCAGCGACTTCATTAATTCAGGTGGCCGGTCGTGCTGCCCGCAACATTAACGGTCAGGTAATGCTTTATGCCGATAGTATCACCGGCTCGATGAAAAAGGCAATTGCCGAGACCGAGCGCAGAAGGAAGATTCAGCTTGAGTTTAACCGGCGCAATAAGATTACGCCGCGCTCTGTAGAGAAGGCCATCAAAGAGAGCATTGAGGCCGTTCGGGAGGCAGAGGAACTGGTGCTGGCCAGTACCGGCGAGAATCCCAAGAATTACGATTTAGAAGTGGCGATTGCCCAACTTCAGGAACAGATGCAGCTTTGTGCGCGTAATCTGCAGTTTGAGCAGGCAGCGCTCTTACGCGATGAAATCACCAAACTTAAAAGACAGCTGACCAGCCGACCAGCTGACCAGCCGACCAGCTGACGAAAATAATATGGATGAGCAAATACTAAAAATGTTACGCGGTGATTTACCTAAATCCGTAAATCAGCTTTTGGCTGAAGAAATAATGCGCCAGCTAAAAACTAGAGTAATCGGCCGCAAGGTTATTTGCTACAATACGGTTGATTCTACCAATACTGTTGCCTTTGCCTTGGCTGAACAGGGAATGCCCGAGGGAACAGCTGTTTTTGCGGAAGGGCAAAAAAAAGGCAAGGGCCGGCTGGGCAGGAACTGGAGCTCACCCAAGGCAAAAGGCATCTACATTTCCTTAATCTTGCGCCCGCACGCCTCGGTGCGCGCAACCGGGCTAATTACGCTTTTGGCGGCGGTAAGTGTGGCCCAGGCTATCAGAAAAACCTCTGGCCTAAACGCCTTAATCCGCTGGCCGAATGATATTTTAATTAATAATAAAAAAGTCTGCGGAATCTTAAGCGAAATGCATACGCAGGCCGGTTTAGTCAAGTTTGTGGTCTTAGGTATTGGCATTAATGTCAGCACAGCCCGCCATCAGCTGCCGCCGGGGGCTAGCTCGCTGAAGGAACAGTTGCCAGGCCAAAGATTGCATTTTTCTCGTTTAGATTTGGCCCGCGAGCTGTTGCGCCAGCTGGATCGAGAGTATCTATATTTCAAAGATCAGGGTAGCGCCCATGTCCTGACCCAGTGGAGTAATCTATCCTTTTTATCCGGCAAAAGAGTGCAGGTTGTGTTGCAAGAGAAAGTTATTGAAGGTCTGGCTCAGGATCTGGATGATGCAGGGGCATTAATCGTACGCTTGGATAACGGTTTTAAGCAGCATGTGTTGGCGGGCGATGTGGTGAAGGTTAGATAAGAAAGAAGATGCTAAGTGTTAGGGAGATAAAGGAGATATTGAGGCGGGAGCGGATTACGATTAGTAAGCGCCGGGGGCAGAATTTTCTGGTGGATGGAGAGATCCGCCGCAGGATTATTCAGGCGATCGATATAAAGCCTGAAGATGAAATTTTGGAAATTGGGCCGGGGCTAGGGGCGTTGACCGAGGATTTGGCTCAAGCCGCAGCGAAAGTTTTTGCCATAGAGAAGGATATCGGCCTGGCCCGGATATTAGGCGCCAAGTTATTCGAATATAGAAATCTGAACGTTATCACTAACGATATTTTACAGGTAGAGTTTGAAAAATTAACCCCGGGAAAATTAAAGGTTGTGGGCAATCTGCCGTATTATATTACTACTCCGATTATCGCCTATCTGCTGGAGAAAGAGCGCTCGCACGTAAAAGATGTGTTTATTACTGTCCAGTATGAGGTGGGAAAACGCATAGTGGCGCAAAAAAACAGCCGCGATTATGCCTCCTTAAGCGTATTTGCGCAATATTTTACTGCGGCCCGGATCCTTTTTTCTATTCCTAAGCGGGCCTTTTATCCCCAGCCTAAAGTTGATTCGGTAGTGATGCATTTACAGATTTTAAAACAGCCTGCTGTAGCGGTGAAGCAGCAGGAGCAATTTTTTAAGATTGTGCGCAGTTGTTTTAATCAACGTCGCAAAACCATTGCTAATTCTCTCACCCAGCGCTTGGATAAACAAGACAAACTGACTGTTCAGCAGATCTTAACGCAACAAGGCATTAATTTGAGAGCCCGGGCTGAAGATTTATCGCTCCAGGACTTTGCCGACATCGAGCGGGCGCTCAGTAAAAAGGAGGGTTTCAGGCTTTGAAAGAAAGGCTGTCTTGGCTCAAGGCCCAGGGTCGATACATTGTTGATGAGACGGGAAAAAAGATATTTCTGCGCGGAGTAAATTTAGGCGGCTGGCTGATGATGGAAGGTTATATTTTGCACGGACGTAATTTCCCCGCCCAGCAATTTAAAAGGCAGTTTGCCCGCGTGAACGGAAAAAAGCAACTGGAAAATTTTAAGTATCAGTATCGCAAAAATTTTATTACCGAGCAGGATATTCAGCGGATTAAAGGCTTAGGCGCAAATTGCCTGCGTGTCCCGTTTAATTACCGGCTGATTCAAAAAGATCAGGCCTGGCATTATTTGGATAATCTAATTA
Source organism: Candidatus Omnitrophota bacterium (assembly GCA_016932635.1). Taxonomy (GTDB): domain Bacteria; phylum Omnitrophota; class Gorgyraeia; order JAFGHF01; family JAFGHF01; genus JAFGCM01. The sequence goes on along the minus strand of JAFGCM010000019.1, from coordinate 3,270 downwards.
GCTGGTGCCGCAAAGCAGGCATCTGGTGCATTTTGGATTTACACGCTGCCCCGGGGGCGCAGAATTGTGATTGGCACAGCGATTCCGACGGCCGGGCCTTATTCTGGCGGGAGCAGAAAAATCAAAAACTTTTTTTAAACCTCTGGCGGCGGATTGCCCGGCGTTATCAAAATGAAAGCACTATTGCCGGATACGATGTCATTAATGAGCCGGTGCCTGAGCAAGCGCGAGTTTTGCCTAAGCTTTATGCGCAGGTAATTCAGGAAATCCGCAAAGTCGATAACAGGCATATCATCTTTTTGGAAGCGCATAATTATGGCCAGGAACTGAAGGTCTTGGGTCCCCCAGCAAAAAATGAGAAAAATATCGTTTACAGTATCCATGTCTATCAGCCGATTAATTTTACCTTTAATTTTCAGCCGCAGCTACGCTATCCCGGAATTATTGATGGCCGAGTTTGGGATAAAAGACAATTTTTTAATTATCTTAAGGCCTACCAGGCGCTGGCTGAAAAATGGCAGCTGCCTATTTATGTCGGAGAATTCGGCATCAATTACCGCTCACCGAAATATTACGGCGAGCTGCGTTTCTTAAATGAGCTGTTGCAAGCTTTTAAGAAATTCGGCTTTCACTGGACTTACTGGACCTATAAGGCCGTAGCCGGCGGGGCTTATCCCGATGGCCTGTATCAGTATCTGCCCAACTCGCCCTGGATTAAAAGGGAAGGGCCCCTCATTGGCTGGGAAAATTATTATCAGCTCTGGAAAACTCACCAAGCCCAAATCATCTCCTCCTGGCGCAGCGATAAATTCAGCGAAAACAAGCACCTGACCAAGCTGCTCTCCAAGTATTTCTAGTATTTTTGCGAGTGGGGGTTGCTCCGCTCGCTTCGCAAACACACCTCGCCAAGGAAAGAGCTCAAATTATTTCTGATTGACTTTTGATTTGGGCTGTGCTATTTTATATTAAGCTTATAATAAGGCTGATAATAGTCCGCCTTATTAGCGTATATAATATAGTTGGGGGGGAGTGATGGATATAGAATATGTGGCTAAATTGGCCCGGATTGAGCTAAGCGAGAAAGAAAAGGCCAAGTTCAGCCGGCAACTGAAGGATATTCTGGCTTACATTGAGCAGTTGAAGCAGTTAAACACCGATTCGGTTGAGCCGATCAGCCATGTCTTGCCGCTAAAGAACGTCTTTCGTCAGGATACCTTAAAGCCTTCCTTAACAACAGAGCAAGCCTTAAACAATGCCCCAGCTAAGAGTGAAGATAGTTTCAGCGTACCCAGAATAATCGAGTGAGATGGAACTTTACCGACTGACGGCTCACGAGCTGCGCGATTTAATAGACAAGAAAAAGGCTGCGCCCAAAGAAGTCATCCAGGATTTATTTAAAAGGATTGAGCAAACTGATAAAAAAGTTAAGGCCCTGTGCCTGTTTGATAAAAAAGATGTTCTTGCTCAATGCGAGCAGTTGGAAAAAGCTCAAGCCAAAAAAGGCAGGCTGTTTGGCATTCCGGTAGTCATCAAGGACAATATCTGCGTCCAGGGGCAGGACACCACCTGTTCCTCCCGGATTCTTAAAGGCTTTCAGCCTCCCTATGACGCCACTTGCATCCAGCGCCTAAAACAAGAAGGCGCAATAATTCTGGCTAAGGCCAATATGGATGAGTTTGCTTTTGGCTCATCGTGTGAGACTTCTTGTTATGGCCCGACGCATAACCCCTGGGACTTGAAACGCATTCCCGGCGGATCAAGCGGCGGCTCAGCGGCTGCAGTGGCTGCCGACCAGACTACCCTAGCCTTAGGCTCGGACACCGGCGGCTCGATTCGTCAGCCCGCCGGTTTATGCGGCGTAGTAGGTTTAAAGCCTACTTATGGCCGAGTTTCCCGTTATGGCCTGATTGCCTTTGCTTCTTCGCTGGATCAAATCGGGCCATTAACCAAAGATGTTCAGGATGCGGCGTTATTAATGAACGTCATTTCCGGGGCCGACCCCAACGACTCAACTTGCGTTGACACTCCGGTGCCGGATTATACCCAAAGCCTGCTCAACGATGTTCATGGTCTAAAGCTTGGCGTGCCCAAAGAATATTTTGCCGCAGGGCTGGATACTGAAGTGAAGAACGGGGTAGAGCAGGCGCTGAAACTGTTTGAGAAACTGGGCGCGCGCGTCCAAGAAATTTCTTTGCCGCACACCGAATACGCGGTGGCCGACTATTACATTGTAGCTACGGCCGAGGCCAGCTCGAACCTGGCGCGTTTTGACGGGGTACAGTATGGTTACCGCAGTTGCGGGTTTAACGATTTGCTACAGATGTACAGAAAGACCAGGGGTTCGGGTTTTGGCGAAGAGGCCAAACGGAGGATTATCCTGGGGACCTATGCCTTATCCAGCGGTTATTACGATGCTTATTATTTACGGGCCTTAAAAGTGCGCCGGTTGATTAAGCAGGATTTTGACCGGGCGTTTCAGAAATGCGATGCTATTATTACGCCTACCTCACCCACAGTAGCGTTTAAAATCGGCGAACGGATAGACGATCCTTTGGCAATGTATCTTTCGGATATTTACACCATCTCGGTCAACTTGGCCGGCTTGCCGGCAATCTCCATCCCTTGCGGATTTAATCGAGAAAATTTACCGATCGGCTTGCAAATTATCGCCCCACCATTTGCTGAAGAGATGCTTTTTCGTTTAGCCTATAGCTTTGAACAACACACCCAGTGGCACAAACAAAGGCCAAAACTATAAAGATGTATCAGGCAGTTATCGGTTTAGAGGTGCATGTCCACTTAGACACTAAAACCAAGTGCTTTTGCGCTTGCTCAGCTGAATTTGGCCAGCGGCCCAACAGCCAAACCTGTCCGGTCTGCCTGGGATTTCCCGGAAGCCTGCCGGTGTTGAATGAAGCCGCTCTTCAGCTCGCTCTCAAAGCGGCACTGGCCTTAAATTGCCGGATTTCTAAATTGATTAAATTCGACCGCAAGAATTATTTTTATCCGGATTTACCCAAGAATTATCAGATCTCCCAATATGACTTGCCGATTGCCCACACGGGTGAGCTGTATGTCGAGAGCCGCTCTCAAAGCAAAAGAATAAGAATCAGACGGGTGCATTTAGAAGAAGATGCCGGAAAGCTGATCCATCCTGAAAAATCAAAAATGAGTTTGGTCGATTTTAACCGCTCGGGTATTGCCCTGCTTGAGATTGTCAGCGAGCCGGATTTAAATTCTCCCCAGGAGGCCTACGATTATTTAGTGCGC
>JAFGCM010000018.1 GCA_016932635.1 Candidatus Omnitrophota bacterium | reverse complement strand
TGAGTTCCAGGCCTGCTAACAAAGAGCCAAAATCAAAAGTCTTCAGGGCATCTAAATCCAAACCTGATGAGTAACTAGTATGATAATTTTCCTGCCAGCCGGGCCTGGTCCGGTCCAAAAGGAAATGATCCGTATGCCGGCGAAAATATAAATCGGACTGAAGAGCTAAGATTTGGTTTTTTATCAGTGTCTTTAAATTAAAAAACCGGGTATCGGTATGCTCCTGTTCCTGCGTGTAAAAATTAGAGTAGAAGCTATCCGCGCCAAAATCTTTTTTGGTCCAGCCAAATAAATATCCTAGCTCTCCCCAAGAAAAGCTGCTCTGAGTGTTCAGGCTCAGATTTTTAGCTGTAAAGTCGGTTTCGCTGCGCCAGCCGGATGATTCTTCCCGGGCAAAGGAAAACCGATTTTGAAAATTGCCTAAGGGAAAATTCGCTGAAAGCCCTTGTGCGTTTAAACCAAAACTGCCGCCTGATGTCTCTACTTCTATTTGTGAGCCGGCCGGGCTTTTGGTAATTATATTAATTGTCCCGGCAAAGGCCCCGGCCCCATAAAGCCGTGAACCGCCCCCAGGGAGAATTTCTATCCTTTCGATATCGGCCAAACGAACCGGTAAATCCAGGTTATGGTGGCCGGTCTGGGGATCATTTATAGGCAGGCCATTTAAACAAATTAACACCTGCTCAAAATTGGCGCCGCGCATATTTACATCAGCCTGAATTCCCCAACTACCTCTTTGTCTAATATCTACCCCTAAGGTATAATGCAGGAGTTCAGCCACCGAATGCACCGGAAGTTCGTCTATCTTCTCCCGGGTAATTATCTTCACCTGGCGCAAATCCTGGAGTAACCCCAGCAAAGACTTTGTGGGAGTAATAACGATGGGTTCTAAAGTATGCGTCGGCTGATCGGCCTTAGCCGATGTTGCCGTCAAGAAAAAATTAGGCCACAGGATAAGAAAAAAATAAATTAATAGCTTTTTTATTTGCCCGGTCAAAGTGAATTATTTTCTTTGTAAAAGTTGCTGAATAAGTTCGGGGTTACGCATAAAAGTAAATATGGCCACTGCTGCGATAATTGCATAGATAACCCCCAACACTATCCCGGCGGCCGCCAGGCCTTCCCCGCGGGAATCACTCCGGGGTGAGGCAATCCGTTTTAAAGAAAGGATGCCGAAAACAATTGCCGCCACAGCCTTCTCTAACCCACCCAGCTGAATAAAAGAAATGATTCCCAGCGTCAGGCTGACAATGGCAAATTCGCTAAAATTAGCCTTTTTAGTCTGCTGCATCGCTAACTCCTTTACTGAGCAGATAATTTATGTAACTTATGTTACATAAATTATAGGCCGTAAGGCCGTCTGCGAAGTAAACCCTTGACATCTTTGATGTCAAGGGTTAAATTCAGCCATCAGACTTATCTTCGCTCATTTCGTTCGCTTGATAAGTCTGGGCTTCATTTAATAATTGCTCTTTGCGCCTGAGCAATTGTTGGGCAAAGGACGAGCGCAAGCTACCCATCTTCTGCTCCACCTCTTTAATCTTTTTTTCCAGCTCCTGAAGCGAAAGCTGATTTATTTTTTTCTTTTTCTTGGCCGGCTCTTTTTTCTCTTCAGGTGCTGCCTGTTGAGCTGGAGGCGCCTGCTCCTTCTTTGCGTCTTGTTCGCTCATGGGGTCCTTTCTTGCTTAAATCCCACTTCCTAACTCGTGAATATTCAGTTTCTTGCGGCAATTAGGACAGACAAAGGTGTTACTTTCCGGAGCCAGATAAGTATCCAGCTCATCGCGGGCTACGGTCTCGCCACAATACGGACAGCGGCACAAATGCGAATTCTGCGAAAAATCTAAAGGTTGCAGTTCTTCCTGAAAATCAGCTTCGTCTTCCATGGCTCCTGACAATTCTCAAGGCTTCTTGGGGAGTCTCTACTATATTAAAAATCCGTAAGTCCTCCTGGCTAATCATTTTATTTTCTAATAGTTTTTGCCGAAACCAATCCACCAGGCCCTGCCAATACTTTTTGTTAAACAACACTACCGGACGCTGCTGCATCCTGCCGGTCTGAATTAAGGTTACCGCCTCCAGAAACTCATCCATTGTACCGTATCCGCCGGGAAAAATCAAATAGGCCTGGCTATATTTAGAGAACATCACGCGGCGGCAAAAGAAATACCTAAATTCTAACAATCGGCTGATATATTGATTGGGCTTTTGCTGAATAGGCGTCAAGATGTTCAAGCCGATGGACTCGGCTCGGCCTTCCCCGGCCCCTTTATTGGCTGCCTCCATGATCCCCGGACCGGCCCCGGTAATAATCGCATAACCTGCCCGGGCAAAGGTCTTGGCGCTCTGTTGCGCTAATTTATAGAACGGCGAGTTGGCTTTAACCCGTGATGAGCCAAAAATAGAAACCGCCTTACGGATATCGGCCAGCTCCTCAAAGCCTTCCACAAACTCACTCATAATCCGAAAAATCCGCCAGGGGTCTTCCTGGGTAAAGCCATTTTTTATTTTAACCATTTTTTTATCACCCATGCTCTAGCCTCACTTTTCGTGCGCAATTTCCCTTCCATCTGTAAATCCACCAGTTGTGTATGGATTTTACCAAAAATCGGCCCAGGAGTAAAGCCTAATTTTATTAATTCGTATCCATTGAGAATAGGCCTGGGGATATCCGGGGCCTTCTTAAACTGTCGATATTTTTTTCTTAAGAAGCGAAAAACGGATAAATCTTTGTGACTGGCGATACAATCAAGATAATGCAGCTTCAGCTCTGTTTCAAAAGTGGGCCGGGCGAACAGCCTTTTTAAAGTAGCCTCCCGCATCCTCGGCGCCTCCATAAAACGCATATGATTTTCTACGCAAGCCACAATATCTGTGCGGGCTTGATTAGAAAAGCGTAACGACTTTAAAATCCGATCAGAAAGCCGTGCCCCCACCCGATCGTGTCCGCTAAACCGGATGCGTTCGGCTTCCTCGTAAGTTTCGGGCTTGCCTAAATCGTGAAACAGGCAGGCAAACACCAAAACTAACGAAGGATTACGCAGCCGCTTAAGCATCAACAAGGTATGCAAAAATACATCGCCCTCGGGATGAAAGGCCGGAGGTTGTTTTACCCCTTTGAGTTGATACACCTGGGGTAAAACATATCTTAACAGGTCTAGCTGATCAAGCAAGAGCAAGCCCCGGCCAGGATAAACACCCGTAAACATTGCGCTTAATTCATCGCGAATTCTTTCTTTACTTACTGTTTTGATATTTTTGGCCAGTTTTTTAATAGCCCGCTCTGTTTCCTGGCTAATCCTAAATCCCAGGCACGCAGCCAACCGCGCTGCCCGCAAAAGGCGTAAAGGGTCCTCTTTTAATCTAGAACTTGGGTTGCCGATGGCGCGAATTATCTTCTGACGAATATCTTTTTTTGCCGCTACTAAATCAATAATTTTATTTTCCAGTGGATCGTAGGCTAGGCCGTTGATAGTGAAGTCTCTTAAGCTTAAATCCTCAGCCAAGCTCAAAGAATATTTTGCGTGTTTAGCTCTAAAAGTAGAAACCTGAAAAGGTAGCTTACCTTGCACTAACAACATTGTGCCGAATTGAGCGCCTACAGGATGAGTCTTCCGGGGGAAATTTTTTTTGATCTGATGAGGTTTGGCGCTGGTTGTGATATCAAAGTCTTTAGGCGCCTTACCCATCAGCATATCTCGGACACAGCCGCCAACAAAATAGGCGGCAAAACCCTGCTGGCGTAATTTTTTAACAATTTCGGTAGCTAGCTTTTTTTTATCTAGGCTTCCCATTTAATCTGCTCGGCCCATAGACCTGATTTTACCGTCTTTAGTTTTAAACAAGTGACCCTCGGAATCGCAGGGATTACAAAAGCCAAACTCCCGGCAAAAGAAAAACTCGCGGGGGATATGCACGTTTACTTCAGCCTCAAAAAGGTTAGCCAATCTGTCCGGATGGTTGGTGTAAACTTTATAATGACAATTGTAGATATCGCCGTTGGGGGCAATCAGCACCTTATCGCTATGGCAAAAGACTGCTCCGGAGTCTTTTTGCCCAAAACCCTGTTGATACAACGCATAATTAGCAATTCCGTCTATTTGTTCCTGTGCAATATTATAACTTGCTGCTTGTGGATAAAGCCTGCCTTGATAAAATCCTAAAAAGCGCTGCAGTTTTACGCGCTGGTGCACTGCGAGCAGCTGGTTTTTATAATCGTGAATTTTATCTAAATATCCGGGGTGGGCTACCAGAAAAAGCGTATGCACATTAATCCCGGCTTTTTTCAATTTACGGACGTTGGCAATAAATTTTTCCAGCGGCGTTTGCAGAAAATGCCAGGAGCCGTTAAATCTCAAGCGGTTGCGGTTTTTAATCTGCCGGTAGAACTTAAGATCCTGCTCAAAAAATGGTGAATCAAAGTTTGTGGTAACAGTAATCTTCCAGTGTCTATCCAAATGGTTGATTACGTAAAGAAAGTCCGGATAAATAGTGGGCTCGCCCCCTAAAATAGAAAGTTTCTTTATCCGCGCCAGGCGCAAAAATCTTTTTTTAGTCCGGCCGGAAATCGCATTCAGCGCCTCAACCCAATCCTTTCCTGGACGGATGCTATAGTTAGCGGTCTTTTTATTGGGTAGAGAAATCCGCTGGATACAATACGGACAACGCAAATTGCATCCCAGGTTCAAAAATACTCCCCAAAAAGCCGTAAAATGCGAATCGATTATCTTTGGTTTCATTGATTTATCAGGTGCACCTTGACCAATCCCCTGACCGAATTGCTCAAATAGATTTCATTAGCAACGAATAGATCTTTTTTATATAATATTTTTTCCTCAACCGGCAGCTTGCGCTGAGTGAATAGATATTTTCGATATACTCCATTTAAAAGGCCGCAGGCTAAAGGCGGAGTAAACCAACGGTCATTTTTTCGCACAAAGATATTGGAAACTGCCCCTTCGGTAACTTCGCCCTTTTCGTTAGTAAAGATAATATCGTAGTAGCCCAAACGCCGGCACCTGCTGTATATCTCGTCATAACTTTTGCGATTAGTGGTTTTATGATAAAGAAAGACATCGGAAGAATTAGTCCTGTGTTTGGCCAAACAGACTCTAAAGTGATTGTCTTTAACTGTGTTCAACAAGGCCGCCCCCAGCCCAATCCGGCCATCTTTATCTAACAACAAACGCACTTTGTAAGCTTTCTGTTTAAAATTCCGCTCTAAACTGTTTAAGGCCGAAAGGATTTTTTCTTGATTATAGAAAAAATCAAAATAGCGGGCGGAATTTCTTAATCTTGCTAAATGCAGCCTTAGAAAGGCATATCCTTGATCCGGGCGCCAAAGCATCGTCTCAATCAATTGAAATGGTACGCTAGTCTTGGTTAAAAAATTCGCCTTTAAACAACATTCGGCATATTCGCTTTGGGCCTGTGAGTCATAAACAATGCCAC
>JAFGCM010000002.1 GCA_016932635.1 Candidatus Omnitrophota bacterium | reverse complement strand
TTCAATTCGCCGTTATGGTCCTCAACTATGCGAATAAGAGACGTTGTCCAAATCATGCGAATAAGAGACGTTGTCCAAATCATTCGGGACAGTGTCTTGGCTCTAATCGGGACAGTGTACTTTTTAAAAATACTTTGCAAGAACTTGCCTTCAAGCTGTGTCTTATATTATTAGAGAGGCGATTTTTAAAAAGGAGGAGTTTCTATGCCCAGTGGACCAAGATTACTGTTGGATAACGCTTGTTATCATATTATCACAAGGGGTAACCAAAGACAATGTATTTTTTTGGCTCCACCTGATGGCTTGCCTACAACGCAGTTATACTGCTTATTTTAATGGCAAATACGGCCAGGTTGGGCAGCTGTGGCAGGGACGGTTTAAAAGTAAAGTGATCGTCAAAGATAGATATCTGATTGACTGCCTCAACTATTGAGGCAAACCCTGTGCGGGCAAAGATGGTGAATAGCATCCCGGAATATCCCTGGAGTAGCTATCGAGAAAGGGCGCTAGAGATAACTAAATAAGTTGCTAGAGCGTCTGAATTGGTGGCGACCCCAACCGGATTCGAACCGGTGTCGAGAGCTTGAAAAGCTCTTGTCCTAGGCCAGACTAGACGATGGGGTCGCGTTACTCTTCTTCCTTTTTCACCACAGAGGCAACGGAGGCTACTTTATCTTTGGCGTCTAAGCGAATCAGGTGCACGCCCTGGGTGTTGCGCCCAACGCTGCGGATATCCTTTACCGAGCAGCGCACTACCATGGCGCTTTGGGTAATAATCATTACCTCGTCATTATCGGTAATCGATTTTAAGCCTACCACCTCGCCGTTTTTCTTGGTCACTTTCACATTGATAATACCTTTTCCGCCGCGGGACTGCAGACGGTATTCCTTAAACGAGGTGCGCTTGCCAAAGCCTTCTTCGGTTACAGTTAGCAAAAAAGCCTCGGGCCGGACTATCGCCATACCGATCACCTTGTCCTTTTTGCCCAAACGGATGGCCCGCACCCCTTTGGCGGTTCGGCCCATATCACGCACATCGGTTTCTTTGAAACGCACGGCCTTGCCCTGGCGGCTGGCCAGGAGAATCTCCTGTTTCCCGTCGGTCAGGCAGGCGCCGATCAACTCATCATCCTGCTCCAAAGAAATAGCCACGATGCCCGCCCGGCGCGGATTACTAAAGGCATCCAGGCAGGTCTTTTTAATCAGCCCGTTTTTAGTCACCAAAACTAAATAGTTTTTCGGGTCAAATTCCTTGACTGGGACATGCGCTGAAATGGTCTCGCCAGCTTGCAGGTCCAGCAGATTAATAATCGCCTTGCCTTTGGAGAGTCGCCCGGCCTGGGGGATCTCGTGCACTTTTAACCAATGCACCTGACCGCGATTAGTAAAAAATAAGATGTATTCGTGCGTCGAGGCGATAAACAGGTGTTCGATGAAATCCTCTTCCCTGGTTTCCATAGCGGTGACGCCTCTGCCCCCGCGGTGCTGTTTGCGATAAGCGCTCACCGGCAGGCGCTTGATATAGCCGGAATGGCTGATGGTAATTATTACATCTTCTTCGGCGATTAAATCCTCGATCTCCAGCTCCTCGATCTCACCCACCACCTGCGTCCTTCTTTCGTCGCCAAACTTTTTCTTTAATTCATCAACTTCCTCTTTAATAATCTCCAGCACCTTCTTAGTGCTGGCTAAGATCGCCCGATATTGCTCAATCTTTTTAATCAATTCCAGGTATTCCTGGTCAATTTTATCGCGTTCCAGGGCCGTCAGTCTCTGCAGCTGCATCTCCAAAATCGCCTGGGCCTGTTTTTCGCTCAAGGAAAAATTTTTCATCAAGGCCTCACGGGCGAGCGCAGGAGTCTTGGACTGACGGATGGTCTTAATCACCTTATCCAAATGGTCCAGGGCAACTTTTAAACCCTCTAAGATATGCGCCCGTTCCTCGGCCCGCCGCAGCTCAAAAGTAGTGCGCCGGATAATAATGTCTTTACGGTGCTCAATATAAAGCTGCAGCAGCTGCTTCAGGTTGAGCACACGGGGTTGGTTGTTGACCAAGGCCAGCATAATCACCCCAAAGGTCTCCTCAAGCTGGGTGTGTTTAAACAGTTGATTCAGGATGATTTGACCGTTTGCGCCGCGGCGCAGTTCCACGACGATGCGCATCCCGTCCTTATCCGACTCATCCCTTAAGTCGGCAATCCCCTCCACCTTTTTATCCCCTACCAGCTTGGCAATGGCTTCTAAGACATTGCTCTTGTTCACCTGATAAGGAATCTCGGTAATCACAATCGCTTCCTTGCCGCTTTTTTGCTGCTCAATGTTAGCCTTGGCGCGCATCTTCAGGCGTCCCCGGCCGCTGGTAAAAGCTGACTTAATGCCTTCGCGCCCGCAAATATACCCGCCGGTAGGAAAATCCGGCCCCTTAACTATGCGCATTAAATCTTTCAATTCGCAATCCGGCCGTTCGATTAACAACTTAATCGCTTCGATGATCTCGCTTAAATTATGCGGGGGAATATTGGTGGCCATGCCCACGGCAATGCCGCTGGTACCGTTTACCAGCAGATTGGGTAAAACCGCTGGTAAAATCGTCGGTTCCTGCATCGACTCATCAAAATTAGGTACAAAATCAACTGTTTCTTTGTCGATGTCCTGCAGCATCAAATCAGAGATGGCCTTAAGACGCGCCTCGGTATATCTCATCGCCGCCGGGGCGTCGCCATCGACGCTGCCGAAATTGCCCTGGCCGTCAATCAGCGGGTAGCGCAGGGAAAATTCCTGGACCATGCGCACTAGGGCATCATACACGGCCACATCGCCGTGCGGATGGTAACGGCCCAAGGTATCTCCGACGATGCGCGCGCATTTCTTAAACGGCTTGTTGTGCTCAAGATTGAGTTCCTTCATCGCATACAATATCCGCCGATGCACCGGCTTTAGCCCGTCGCGCACATCCGGCAAGGCCCGCCCCACGATGACGCTCATGGCATAGGAGATGTAGGAATCCTTCATCTCGTTTTCGATATAAATCGGAACTATTCTTTCGCCTTTAGTGTACATTTTTATATATCCAAATTCCGCACTTCGCGGGCGTGGGTTTCGATAAACTGGCGGCGCGGCTCAACAGCATCGCCCATCAGCACCGTAAACATCTCATCGGCCTTAACCGCATCTTCCAAAGTCACTTTTAACACCGTGCGCCGGGCCGGGTCCATCGTAGTCTCCCAAAGCTGCCCCGGGTTCATTTCGCCCAAGCCTTTGTAGCGTTGGATGCTCATCCCTTTTTTGGCCACAGCGGTCACAAACTTGAGTAATTCCTTCAGGCAAAAAATCGGCCTTTCCTCACTGTCATAAATTACTTTATAAATCGGGTCGGCCTTGCCGGCCTTGGCGGCCTTGCCCGTTTTAGGTTGTTCTTCCTGCGCTACCTCATAATGGGCCACCACATCAATGCCCATTTTCTCAATCTCATTTAAGATTTTTTCTAATTCCGCGGCTTCGAAAAACTCTGCTATCTCTAATTCCTTGCCTGGGTCTTTTTCTTCCTGCTGGGTAATTTTAGCCAGCTCGCTGTCTGAAAAGAGAAATTGGTCTTTTCCCCCCACTTTGACCATAAAAATGGGTAGTTTTTTGGTTTTTTGATGTCTATAACTGAGGTATTTTGAGAATTTTACTCCCTTTCTATCAATAGCCCGGGAAAGGCGTTCCAGCTCCATCAACAGCTCCAGCAGCTTCTTAATCTGTTTTTCGGTAAACACCTTTTTATCTTTGCTACTCTTTAAGGTCATCCCTTCTGTGCCCAAATCAAGCAGCAGCTCATTCATCTGGTCTTCGGTCTCAATATACTCTTCGCGCTTACCGCGCTTGATCCGGTAAAGCGGCGGCTGGGCAATATAAATATAGCCTTTCTCGACCAGCTCTGGCACCTGGCGGTAAAAGAAAGTTAGCAATAACGTTCTAATGTGGCTGCCGTCTGTATTGTGTAATACTGCTCCGCCTGTGCCGGCTACAAAATTTTGCGTGCCGGGGACAGAGAAATCATAGACATATTTATCTTGACAGAGAATTCGTTTAACGGATTTTACTTCCAAAGTCACGAAATCGCTGCTCACCGGCTCGGCCTTGGTGCCCCAGTTACCTCGGCGCTGTGCAGCCCCTATCCATTCTCGTAGCTTCCAGGCATCTTTGTGGTCTTGCCAGATATCGCGAATAGCTGCAAGTTGTTCTCTTGTAGAGACAGTAATGTCAAACTTATCATAATTGGACTTAAAAAGCTTGCCTTTCCTGGTGTGGTTTTTTGGTCTTTGCCTAACTACGGCGGCAAATATTCCTCTTTGCCGGAAGAGATATATCAAACTCTGGGCCAACCTTGAAGAAGTAGTGCTATAGCCAAGTACCTTGCGGTCGCCATAACGTTTACCTTTACTTCTACCTACAACAATATAGCCGTCGCTTTGTAAAAGTCCTTGCAAAAGCGCTCGTTGTACATCTGGCTTTACATTAAAAAAGATGCCAGGGATAAACTTCTCAAAACATTTTTTGCCCAACAAACCAAAATGTTCAAGCAACAACTTGAAGGTTAAAGAATGGAAATGAATTACATATAACGACTTCTTTTTCTCGATTATTGTGTGGGCATTGAGCGAGTCGCGCAGAGATTGTCTTATCCCGCTTAAATATTTTTTCGCTTTCTCCTGCCCAATTGACAAAGTAAATCTATTAGGATTGTTTTTGGTGCAGCCGCTTGTGCCATCTCCCAAATACCAGCCAATAAGATAAGCCAGTTTCTCCTCAAGGGGCAATTTTAATTTGACTTCGTTGGTGTGATTATTTAAATAGGCCTGGGCGCCCGGCAAAAGATTTTGCGCGCATGACCTAAGGGGAATTCTTAATTGAAAATTAAGCTTTGTGGTATCTAAGTTTAACTTTTGAGAATATAATTTAAATTGAGCAAACTTGGGCATTACGTTATCGATCTTGCTCTCCCATTGTTGCAAAATTTTATCATATACGCCTATTAAATCACCTGCTTTTTTTCTGGAAAGACCTAGGGCCTTACGCCGTTGCTGCAATAGCTGCCAATCTTCTAAAGGCATATCTACCCAGGCATCCTCTGGCACAGCCTCTACAGCCTGTTTGTCCACTTTTAGAGAAACATTCTCCTGCGTGCAATACTCAAAAAGCTGCGCTGCTAAATTGATGGTTAGGTCTTGGTCATTGCGCACAAATTGTTTCGGCAGAATCAGACGGTCGCCTTTTTTAACTTTCTTGCCTTCCTTAACTACTATCCGACCGGCTTCATAAGCATATATACTATGGCAAGACGTCACCTTAAATTTATATCCATAGCGTGTCTGTATTTGCAAAATGTCTGTGCGCCGCGGATGTTTAATTATTTGATGAATATCCAACAAACGCTGTCTGCCGGTTTCTTCTTCAAAACTCATAACCTGAAAGTTAGAAGGGTTCGTACAGGTTTGAGCAAATTGGCCTACTTCTTGCATCACTAACTGCTTTTTTTGTTTATCGTAAAGCATCACCGGTGTATCGCCGGTTACGCTATCAGCATCGCACATAATAATAACCTTATGATAACGCAGTTTGGCGAGATCAAATTCTTCTTTGCCCACACCAGTGCCCAACGCAGTGATAATTGTTCGAATCTCTTCGTTGCTCAAGACCTTATCCAGGCGGGCCTTCTCTACATTAAGAATCTTTCCCTTGATCGGCAGAATCGCTTGGAACCGTCGATCGCGGCCTTGTTTGGCCGAACCCCCGGCGGAATCGCCTTCCACGATATACAGTTCACACAGCGCCGGGTCGCGCTCGGAGCAATCAGCCAGTTTACCCGGCAGCCCGCCGGTTTCCAGGGCACCTTTTCTGCGGGTAAGTTCCCGGGCCTTGCGCGCTGCCTCACGGGCGCGGGAGGCTACCACCGCCTTGCCGGCAATGGCATTACCTACCCCGGGCTGCTCTTCAATAAAGGCGCTTAAGGATTCATTAACGATAGACTCGACGATTCCGGAGACCTCGGAGTTGCCCAATTTGGCCTTGGTCTGACCCTCAAACTGCGGGTTGAGCACCTTGACGCTAATCACCGCGGTCAGGCCCTCGCGCACATCGTCTCCGGAAAGCGCAATCTCACCCTTTAATAAATTTTTATTTTTACAATATTGATTAATCGTGCGGGTGAGCGCCGATTTAAAACCGCTTAAGTGTGTGCCGCCTTCAATAGTATGAATGTTATTGGCAAAGGTAAAGATATTTTCGGCGTAGCCATCGTTGTACTGCATGGCCAGCTCCACCTTGACATCATCCTTTTCCTTAAAGAAATAAACTACTTTTTTATGCAGGGGGTTCTTGTTTTTATTCAGGTATTCCACAAACGAGATAATCCCTCCGGAAAATTTAAATTCTTCGCGCTTTTCTTCCTGTTCATCTTCCAGAATAATATTGATGCCTTTATTTAAGAAGGCCAGCTCCCTTAAGCGCTGGGCCAGGATATCAAAGCTGAAGCGCGCCTTGGGTCCGAAGATTTCCTTGTCCGGTTTAAAAGTAACCCGCGTCCCGGTTTTAGCGCTTTTGCCGACGACAGTCAGTTTGGAGGCGGTGTGGCCGCGCTCATAGCGCTGGTGATAGACCTTGTTATCGCGCTTCACCTCTACCTCCAGCCACTCTGAAAGCGCATTAACCACGCTCACCCCCACGCCGTGCAAACCGCCGGCTACCTTATATACCCGGTGGTCAAATTTTCCTCCAGCGTGCAAGGTGGTCAGGACTACTTCTAACGCCGGCTTTTTCTGGGTCTTGTGCATATCGACGGGGATGCCCCGGCCGTCATCGGTAACGGAAACAGAATTGTCGGCATGAATGACCACATCGATATTTTGGCAGTATCCAGCCATCGCTTCGTCGATCGAATTGTCGACGACTTCGTAAACCAGATGGTGCAGCCCCGCTGTGGAGATGTCCCCGATATACATCGCCGGACGTTTGCGTACTGCCTCCACCCCTTCTAATACCTGAATGGTGCGGGCATCATACTGATGGCTCTTTACTTCCTGCTCAGCTTTTTTCTTTTTTGGCATCTTGCTTCCTTAACGCACCTTTCCTATTCTAAATTGTATTGCTTGAATCTTCTGCTTGCCCCCGAGCTTTTTCTGTAGCGCCTGAATCAATTTGCTTTTTTGAAAATTGGCCTGATATAACCAGGCTGACTGATCAACGTTAATTACCAGCGTCTTTTTTCTTAAAGCCACCGGCTGGGCGTGTTCGGCAAATTCCTTACCCGCTAAAGCCGGCCAGGCCGAGATAATCTTACCAATTTCGCTTTCTCTCACCCGGCTCAACTGCTCAACTACGTTTTGCAACACTGTGGCAATGGGTTGGGTTGAGTCTTTTTTCATCAGGATAGCTGCATCGGAAGGACTATATAAACATAACCCTCCTCGGCCCGGATCACCCCGGGGCTCTCCGCTCCGGTGAGCTCTAAGGAAATCTTTTCGTCTTTTAAATTCTTCAGCACATCGATTAAATATTGCGGATTAAACCCGACGGAAAATTCCTTTCCTTTATGCTCAACATCCACCTCTTCCTTGGCCTCGCCCATATCCGGACTATTTTTAGAAAAAATCAGCTTATCCTTAAACAGATCCAGTTTAATCGACTGCGAGTCGGCGCTGGTCAAGATGGCCGCCCGTTTGGTCGCGCCCAAAAATGTCTCCCGGGGGATCACAATTTTTTCCTTGCTTTCTTTAGGCACCACCTGTTCGTAATTAGGAAATTGTCCCTCGATTAAGCGGGAGACTAGGACGATGTTGTCAAATTGAAAAGAGATTTGATTATCGGCAAAAATAATCTTTACCTCACCCTGATCCTGTAAGTTGCGCATTAATTCATTGATTGCTTTAGTGGGAACAATTACCTCTTTTTTAAGTTCTGTTGGGCCGTCCAGCTCTTTTTCTATCAGGGCTAACCTGCGGCCATCTGTGGCCACCAATCTTAAGCTTTTCCCTTTGAGCACAAACAGCACGCCATTCAAGATATACCGGGTTTCGTCGTGTGATACCGCAAAGGCGGTTAACTGTAACATATTCTTTAAAAATTGCTGTTTAATCACGATGCTTTCTTTTTCATGTAGCTTTGGTAGTTTAGGAAATTCTTCTTTGGGTAATCCCATTAAACGGAAAAAGCATTTTTGTGTTTCAATAGCGATGGAGTTATTTTTTTTGACCGCGACCTCCAACTTTCCTGGCGGTAAATCTTTAATGATATCAAAAAATCTCTTGGCTGGAATGGTAATACCGCCTTCTTCCAAGATCTCTTCTGTGTTTAGGGTTAAAGAAATTCCTACCTCAAGGTCTGTTGCTGCCAGATGTAATTTATTTTTGGATGTTTCTATTAATATATTGGATAAAACCGGAAGAGAGGCTTTGGTGGAAATGATATTTTGTAATACTTGAATTGCTTTTAATAAAGACTCTTTCTCGGTCTTAATCTTCATTGTTTACTGTCCTCCGTTCTATAAACCTTAATAGAAGATCGTAGTCTTAATAGTAATGCCTGTGAATTTGTGGATAAGTTCATTACTTTCATTAAATCAATAGGTAACAACAATAACAACTTGTGGATATCTACTGCTTCTTATCAACACGTTATCCACAGCAACATTTCAACCACTT
>JAFGCM010000017.1 GCA_016932635.1 Candidatus Omnitrophota bacterium | reverse complement strand
CTGAAAGAATTTCTGGGTAAAAACTTTAAAGCCGCCCAGGCCTCTTCCGAAGACCAGGCCCAGACTGACCTGTTTAAAGGCATCTGCCAGACCATAATTTATGCAGTAAAGAGAAACACTTGTCTTTTACTGATTGACGATTTTCACTGGATCGACCAACAGACACTGCAATTCTTTAATTACGTGATTAAGAGTCTGGGTAATATTCCTATTCTTATTGTGGGAGCCCTGCGGCAAGAAGAATTAAATAATCGAAAAGAAAAGAATTCGCCCCAGGAACTTTTACAAAAGATGCGCGAAAATAAGTTATTAGAGGAAATATCTCTTTTACATTTAGAAAAAGAGGATGTCCTGAATATGGTTACTGTAATCTTTCCCCAGCTTAAAATTAGCCAGGACCTGGTAGACATTGTTTATGACATCGGCGCAGGCAACCCACTGTTTACAGAAGAGTTGCTGCGGTCCTTAGTCAGCAAAGGGTTTATTTTTTATCAAGATGGCCTGTGGCAGGCGCGGGGAGTTACTCAAGCGAGCCTGCCTCCTTTCTTAAAGGAGGCGGTGCAGAAAAGGGTGATTGAGCTGGATGAAGAAGCTAAACCCGTAGTAGCAGCGGCTGCGGTGGTGGGTGAGGTATTTGATTTTAATATTCTCTGCCAATTACTGGAAAAGGATTCCGGTTATGTGTTGGAAGTCATCGACCGAGTAGTGAAACAACATCTGATTGTTCCGGAAGGGCCGTTTCAAACCGATAAATTTAAGTTTAAAAGCGGCGTAATCCGGGATGTTATCTATACCGGCCTGGAAACACAAAAGAAGCAACAGTTGCATAGAAAACTGGCTCAGCTTGAGGAAAAAATGCATCCAGATAACATTGATTCTGTAGCCGGAACCATCGGTTATCACTTTGATAAGGCCCAGGATAAGGACCGGGCCTCGCTATATTCCAATATGCTCTTAGAAAAAGCTACCCGGATGCCTACTTACGACGATGTATTTAATTTTCTGCAGCAGTCGATGCTGGAACGGGTAGAAGAGATCGTCGTGCCCTTAAGTGATCCAGGTATGAAATTGATACCCGCGGCGATTAGATCTCTGCGCCTGGCGGCGCAAAATGTGCGGCTTTATCCGCCCCAAAGCACAGTGAGGAATAATTTTATCCAACAGGCCCATAAATGGTTAAGCGATATCCTGGATAAAGACAGCACCTTAATCATCAGCACTGCAGAAAACAGACTCCTGGTTAATGGAGAGGAAATCAGCGAGAAGTCGGCACGGGAAGCAGGCTCCGCAGCCTTTGTCGCCCTGATGATTAACCAGAGAATAAAAAGCATTACCTTTAAAAGGAATTTAACCAAGGAACATCTGGATATTTTTCTAGGCTACTTAAGCGAAAATTACGATAAACTGATGGCTGAAGGTGGTCTTTCCGGTATTTTACATAAAAATGAGATTGAGCAGATCAAAGTGAATGAAGTCCGTTATGAACAAACTACTAAGCTGACTAAGCAGCGGACTAAATTTGAAGAGGCGATGCTGATCGACTATCTGTTGGGTAAAGTGTCTAATATCGACCAGGATAAAACCGAACTCGCCGCAGAAATTGCCAATGACCCGAAGAAATTGGCCCAGGCCCTGAAAAAAGTTGCCCAGGCGGCCAAGGCCGAGAGCGGCAAAGATAAAACGCAGGCCCAGGCAAATATTATTGCTAAGGGATTGCAAAAATTGAGCGAGCAGGTGCTCAGCCAGACTAAAGGCGGTATCGAGCAATATCGCAAAAATATTGCCGAGGCAATGATGGCCCTAGATTATAAAGTGCGCTCTAAGGTGCTTGCCGTCCAGGCCGAAGCAGTAAAAACCGGCTCTGGGGATACAGCTAAAGCAGAAACTAAACAGGCTTCTGAACAGGAAATATTAAATAAGCTTTCCCAAGAGTATTCTGGCTCATCGGATAATTTGGCTAATGTACGGCAACTGATGCAACGCAGCTTGGATCCCAAACGTAAGCAAGAACTGCTTCCCAGGATTAAGACTGAGCTGGCTGGCCAAGGTATGGGCGAGGAAGAAATCTCCTGGGTGTTAGAAGAGGCCTTCTGGCCCGGCATGTCTACAGAACAGAAGGTCCAAAAGGCGGTTAAGCTTTCCAATGATAACTACCAGAAATTACAAAATCAGGTTTCTCAAGAGGTCCAGCACCTGGTGGCAGAATTATTAGAAAGCGGCAAATATGATCAGGCTAGGGAAATTATTCATAAATTAATTAAACAGTTAGAAAGTGAAACACAAAAACTGCGCAGCATTTCACTGCGCGATTTGAAAAAGATTACCGAGATGTTAATTGCCAAAGAAAAATATTTCTTATTGGAGGAGATTATCAATGGGCTGTTGCCCAGATTAGATCAAGAAAAAGACCCTCAGATTTATAGTTCTTGCGCTGAGGTATTGGCGGATATTAGCGTTACCCTAATAAAAAGACAGAGTTTTATTCAGGCCTCCGGAATCTTGCGGGAGCTTAATCTGCGTCTGCAGAACGAAAGCAAGCTATTACAGATCCAAAAACAGGCGATTAGAGAGACTAAGGATAAAATAATTGCTCAACCCGCCTTAATTGACTGGTTGATAAAATTACTGCAAACCAAGATTGAGAATCGTCAGGAATTCTGGGAGCTTTGCAAAGTGTTCGGAGAAATTGGGCAGGGTTCTTGCGCGCCTTTGTTTTCATTAGCTGTTTGCCAGGATGGTTACGCCGACCCCTTTAGCGTTTATGCCCGTCGCTGGGGTATTGCCAAGGTATTCAATGAGTTAAAGGAAGAGGCTGTTGTCTATCTGAAGGAGAAGCTAAATCCCCAAGACCAGGAAGCGGTCAAGGCAGCCGTTGAACTTTTGGGACATCTGCAGAATAAAAACGCGCTGCAATACTTGCAGCCTTTAGTGAAGGCCGAGGATGCAAGTATCCGCAAGGAAACTGTAGTTGCTATCGGAAAGATTGGCGGTCCAGAAGCGATTAAGCTATTGTCTGAATCGGTCAAGGATAAAGATAAAGCGGTTCGTTTAGCTTGTGTTTGGGCCTTAGCTAATATCGGAACTAAACAGGCCCTGCCCTTGCTCAAGCTGTTGTTGCAGGAAGAAGAATTTTCTCAAGAAATCAGAAAGATTATCCAGCGGATTGAACAGAAGGACAAGTAAAAGATGAGCGCCTTTAAGCGACATATGATTAAAGAACAATTAGGCCAAGTCCTGGTGCAAAGAGGCATCTTGAGCGCTAAGCAATTAGAGCAGGCCTTGAAAGTCCAAAAAGAAGAAGGCGGACTTTTGGGTGAGACTTTGATCAAACTGAGATTGGCTACGGAAGAAGATATCGCTCAGGCCTTAGCCATCCAACACGACTTTCCCTATTTACCTTTGGCTAATTACGAAATTGATCCTGAGGCAATTAAGCTGGTTCCGGAAAATGTGAGTAAAAAGTATCTGGTTTTGCCGATTGACAAGATGGGTGATATTTTAACCGTAGTGATGGCCAATCCCTTAGACAACGAGGCCCTGAATGAGCTGGAGGGCTTGACCAAATGCAAAATCGAGGTCTTTGTGGCTACGCATACGGAAATCAAAGAGGCTATCCAGCGTTGTTATGCACCAAAAGAGTCTAAAGCAGACAAGGGAGCAAACAATGGTTAAGTCACTAAAAGAACAATTAGTGAATATTCTTACAGAGAATAAGATTTTGACTGCCGAAGAATTAAACCGGGCCCTGGAAATCCAAAAACAAAAAGGCGGCCGCTTAAGCAATATCTTAGTATCGTTGAAGCTGGTGAATGAGAAGGAATTGATGCTGGCCTTAAGTAAAAGTTTACATATTCCTCCGATTAACTTAAGTAAGTTAAATATTAAACCGGAAGTAATTAAAATAATTCCGGAAAATGTAGCTACGCATTATCAATTGATTCCTATTTCCAAGATCGGTGATAATTTGACCGTAGCCGTGAGCGATCCGTTAAATATCTTTGCCTTAGATGATATCCGCGCTTTAACTAATTACAAAGTCAAGACGGTCTTAAGCACTGAAGAGGAGATTAAAGAAACGATCAAACGCTATTATTCTCAGGATGCGGGTGAGATTATCAAAGATGTGATTAAGCACAGAGAGGCCAAGGTCGAAATGGTTACTGAAGAAAAGGAAGAGCTGGATACCAAGACGCTCCTGGAAATGATTAATGAAGCGCCGATCGTTAAAATTACCAATATGCTTTTAAATGAAGGAATTAGACGCCAGGCCAGCGATATTTTAATTGAGCCTCTGGATAAGACGATGCAGGTGCGCTATCGGGTGGATGGATTGCTGCAGATGGGTGAGACCCCGCCTAAATCAATGCACGAGGCTATCGTTACTAGAATAAAGGTAATGTCCAAACTGAATATTGCCGAACACAGACTGCCGCAAGACGGCCGGTTTAAAGTCAAATTAGAAACTAAAGAGGTAGATTTTCGGGTTTCTGTTCTTCCCTCCAGTTATGGTGAAAAACTGGCGCTGCGGATATTAGATAAAAGCACATTACTTTTGGATGTGGGAAAATTGGGCTTTGAAGAACAGCCGCTTGAGGTGTTACAGGAATGTTCCCAGCAGCCCCATGGGATGATTTTAATTTGCGGGCCTACAGGCTGCGGTAAAACTACGACCTTGTATTCTGTGCTTAAATATGTAGACTCAGTAGAAAAGAATTTAGTAACTGTAGAGGACCCGATCGAATATGAGTTGGATGGCATCAATCAGGTTGCCGCCTTTCCGGAAATCGGCTTAACCTTTGCGGCTTCTTTACGTTCAATATTGCGCCAAGACCCGGATATAATAATGGTGGGTGAAATCCGTGATTATGATACAGTGGATATTGCCATTAAGGCAGCCTTAACCGGACATTTAGTGTTAAGCACATTACATACTACCGATGCCCCGGGCTCTTTGGTGCGCCTGGCTAATATGGGCGTTGAGCCCTTTTTGATTACGGCCTCCTGTCTGATGGTTGGCGCGCAGCGCCTGGTGCGTGTGCTTTGTCCGGCGTGTAAAGAGCCATACCCAGTAACGCCGGTGTTAAAAGAAAAGTTGGGTTTAACGCAACACAAGGAGGCGCTTGCCTTTTATCGGCCGCGCGGCTGCCCCAAGTGCAATAACCGCGGGTATCGGGGAAGAATTGGTATTATTGAGGCCTTAAAGATAACTCCTAAAATCAGAGAGTTGATTTTACAAAAAGCGCCAGAGGTGAAGATCAAAAACGCCGCTCGTCGCGAGGGCATGCGCACCTTAAGAGAAAATGGACTGGCTAAGGTAATCAAGGGCGCAACTTCCTTAGAGGAGATCTTAAGAGTTACTGTCCCCGATGAGCCGATAGCTTAAATAGAGAACAAGGAGTTGCAAAATGGCTAAGTTAGGAACGCTAAAAAAGAAGCTCAATGAAATCCTTTTGGAGAACAAATTGATTAGCGAAAAGGACTTGAAAAAGGCCTTGGAGATACAAAAGGAAAAAGGCGGCCAACTAAGTAAAATCCTGGTTGAACAGAACATGATTTCCCAGAAGGAGTTAATGGTTTGCCTGGGTGAGCAATTAGGCATTCCGCCCATAAATTTGACTAAATATAAGATTGACCCGGAAGTAATTAAATTGATTCCTGAACGCGTTGCCCGTCATTATTTGGTCATCCCGGTTTCTAAAATAAAGAATTTGGTCAGTGTGGCTATGGCCGACCCGTTAAATATTTTTGCCCTGGATGATATCAAGGCTCTGACTAAAGCCGAAGTGCAAACTATGGTTACGACCAGCGATGATATTATCCAAGCCATCGATAAATATTACGGAGTTAAGGCGCAGGAGATGTCGGAGATTATAGAGAAGGCTCAGAAAGAAACAGAGCTGGAGACTGTCGAAGAAGAGGAAACGGACGACACCGGTCTTTTGGTTAAGGCCAGCAAAGAGGCTCCGGTAGTAAAACTTGTTGATGTAATTATCAATGAGGCCTTAAAGAACCGGGCCAGTGACATCCATCTTGAGCCGTATATCAACCGGGTGCGTATCCGCTACCGCATCGATGGGGTGATGCATGAATTTTTCACCTTACCCAAGAAGGTGCAAAATGCCTTGATTGCCAGGCTGAAGATCATGTCTAATTTAGACATCACCCAAAGGCGGATTCCGCAAGATGGGCGGTTTAAGGTCAAGACTAATGAAAAAGAAATTGATTTTCGCGTTTCCGTTTTACCGACTGCTTTTGGCGGAAAGATTGTTTTGCGGGCCTTGGATAAGGCTAATTTGTCTATCGGCCTGGACAAATTAGGCTTTTTACCGGGGCCGCTGACAGCCTTTAAAGAAGCTATCGCTAAACCTTATGGGATGATTCTTTTGACCGGTCCCACCGGTTGCGGAAAATCGACTACGCTTTACTCCATCCTAAATCAATTAAATACTACAGATAAAAATATAGTTACTATTGAGGACCCGGTGGAATACCAGATTGAGCGGATTACCCAAATACCGGTTAAGGCGGAGATTGGCTTGACCTTTGCCAATGGTCTGCGTTCGGTATTAAGACAGAGCCCGGACGTAATCATGGTCGGAGAAATCCGCGACGGAGAAACCGCAGACATTGCCATTAAGGCGGCCTTGACCGGGGAAGTGGTGTTAAGCACGCTGCATACCAATGATGCGGCTTCAGCGATTACCAGGCTGATTGATATGGGCGTTGAGCCATTCTTGATTGCTTCCTCGGTAATACTGGTAGCGGCGCAGCGCTTATGCCGGCGGGTGTGCGAGTATTGTAAAGAACCATACGAGGAATCTCAAGAGATATTAGATAATCTGGGCCTTAAGCTGCCCAAAGGAACAAAAGTTTATCGCAGTAAAGGTTGCGCCCGTTGTAACCATACCGGTTATCACGGCCGCATGGGGACATTAGAGACCTTAACTATCGATGATACAATTAGAGAGTTGATTATCAAAGGCGCATCCAGTAATGAGATTAAGGATTATGCCCGCAAACAGGGAATGAAGACGTTACGGGAAAACGGCTTGGAAAAATTCGTCCGCGGAGAGACTACTCTGGAAGAGGTGCTCAGGATGACCGCGGAAGAATAGTTTATAGATTATAATTGAAAATTTAGGGATTATGGTATATAGTATCGTAAAGGCTTGGAGGTTTAAGATGGGGAACTTTAAATATGTGGCTAAGGATGCGCAAGGTAAAACAGTGACTGCGACGTTAGAGGCCAACGATCAGACTGCCATGGTGGATCTTCTGCGCAAAAGGGGCTTAACCATAATTTCCGTGGAAGAGGCTAAGGCTCGGGGTGCGCAGGTTAAGGGAAAGACTAAGGTCAAACTCGAGGACTTAGTGGTTTTTTCCCGGCAGTTGGCGACAATGGTGGATAGCGGTATTCCTTTAGTGCAGGCGCTGGACGTGTTGACCGAACAAATTCAGCAGGTTCAGTTTCAGCAGGTGGTAGCCAGTTTAAGGGACAATATCGAGACCGGAAGCAGTTTATCCGAGGCCTTATCGCGTCACCCTAAGGTATTTTCGGCCTTATTTGTCAATATGGTTAAGGCTGGTGAATCCAGCGGTATGCTCGATGATATTCTGGAAAGGCTGGCTGATTACTTGGAGAAGGTTAATGCCCTGCAACGTAAGGTAAAGTCGAGCCTGGTTTATCCGGCTTTAGTTTCTTCAATGGCGCTAATCATTACTGCCTTTTTGATTTTTAAAGTAGTGCCGACGTTTAAAGGGATATTTGACCAATTAGGAGCAGAGTTACCCGTGCTTACCCGCGCGCTGATTGCCTTTAGTGAATTTTCCCAACGCTTAGCTCCCTTTATTTTGGGCGGCGCATTTTTACTGGGCCTGATTTTTGTCAAAGCCATCAATACAGAAAAGGGCAGAATGCGCTTTGATAAAACAATGCTGCGTCTGCCCATCTTTGGTCTGCTGTTGCGTAAAGTAGCCATTGCCCGGTTTGCCCGGACTTTGTCTACCCTGGTTAAAAGCGGTGTGCCCATTCTTAATTCGTTAGAGATTGTTGCCCGGACATCCGGTAACAAAGTGATTGAGGTGGCCGTGGACCAGGTGCGCACCAATATTCGCGAGGGTGAAAATATTGCTGAGCCCCTGGCCCGAAGCGGTGTGTT
>JAFGCM010000016.1 GCA_016932635.1 Candidatus Omnitrophota bacterium | reverse complement strand
AGAAAGAGAACTGCTACTAGTTCATTAACCAAAACCGGACATTTCTAAATGTTTTAAAATAGGACATTTCTAAATGTGCTTGACAAAGAGGCCAATTAACCTTGACATTTTAACCAGAACAAGATAAAATATCTAGCCTTAAGTCTTCAGTAAAGGTGCGCAGGCGGCGAGCGCACCACACCAGAGGATTAAAAATGAACTCCAGAAGAATACTTAAATTAGGCCTGCCCAAAGGCAGTCTGCAGGAAGCAACGCTGAAGATGTTTGCCAATGCCGGCTACAAAATCGGCCTGGGCGAACGCTCTTACTTTCCCAGTATTGACGACCCCGAGATTAAGCCGATTTTACTGCGCGCTCAAGAGATGTCTCGTTATGTTGAGGCCGGTGCGCTTGATTGCGGCATTACCGGGGATGATTGGATTATAGAGAACAGTTCCCAGGTGCTGCGCGTTGCGCAGTTAGTCTATGCCAAAAAAAGGCTGGTCCCGGTAAAATGGGTGGTAGCGGTTCCGTTTGAGTCCAAGATTAAGAAGGTCGGGGATTTGAAAGGAAAACGCATCGCCACGGAACTGGTCAATGCCACCCGCAGCTATCTCAAAAAAAGAAACGTGCAGGCTACGGTTGAATTTAGCTGGGGGGCTACCGAGGCCAAGCTGGCTACGGGCCTGGTGGATGCTATTGTCGAGCTGACCGAGACCGGCTCAACCCTGGCCGCGAATAAATTACGCATTATTGATATTGTCTGTACTTCAGTAACGCAGCTAATTGCCAATAAAACGAGTTGGCGCGATTCCTGGAACCGGCACAAGATTGAGGCCTTAAGTCTTTTGCTGCGCGGGGCTGTGGAGGCGGAAGAAAAGGTCGGCTTAAAGATGAATGTGCGCAAAAAAGATTTAAAAAAAGTGAGCTCGATCCTGCCGGCGATGCGTAGACCGACTATTTCCGGCTTGAGCGAGTCCGGTTGGTTTGCCTTAGAGACCGTAATCGATGAGAAAGTGGTGCGGGATTTGATCCCCCAGTTAAAAAAGGCCGGGGCCGAGGGAATTATCGAATATTCGCTGAATAAGGTGATTCACTAAATCAGGAGGAGGGCACCAGATGCCTTGCGGAAGAAAACGCAAAAGAAAAAAGATGGCCAAGCATAAGAGAAAAAAACGGATGCGTCGAGACAGGCACAAGAAGAAAAATCGATAACGGCCTCAATATAAGAATTCTTTAATTCAAATAGCTAAATGCGCAATCAAGTTTTAGTGGCGATAGCCGGGTTGGTCCTTTTTTGCCTTGCCGGGATCAAAGAAATTTATAGTAGCCAGTCTACTTCTTCAATCCAGGCCCATTATATCCGAGGGATCCTTTATGATAGCGAAGACAAGTTTGAGCAGGCTATCGGGGAGTACCTTGCGGCCAGCGCCCTGGATAATTCCGTCTCTGCCATCCACAAAAAACTCGCCATAGATTATATTAAGACCGCTGAATACGAACAGGCAGAACAAGAGCTGCTGTTAGTCAAGCAGTTTGATCCCCAAGACGAAAGCGTGCGCTTTCTGTTGGCCAATTTTTATACGGCGCAGAAAAAATTTTCCCAGGCCATTCAAGAATACCAAGAGTTGCTCAAGGACCATCCCAATGATTTAGAGGCGTTGGCCTCTTTAGCCGACCTTTATGTAATTCAGGAAAAACTCGATCAGGCTATAGACACTTACCAAAAGATTCTTCAAGAAAAGCCGGATTCAGCCCAGGTGCATTTTAATTTAGGTATTATCCTGACCAAACTAGATAAACTTAAACAGGCCGAGGGACATTTTCAAAAGGCCTTAGAGATCGAGCCGGATTATTTACAAGCCGAACTTGCCCTGGCGCTGATTAGCGAGATTAATCAGAATTTGGCCCAGGCCATCGAGCATTATCAACAAGCCTTAAAGATTGACCCCCTAAATATCAATGTTTACCATCGCCTGGCCCAGACGTATTATCGCGATAAAAGAATTGATCAGGCCATCCGTCAATACGAATTTATTCTCAAGCTTAACCCTTATAATATTGATGCCTATTTGGAGTTGAGTTATATTTATTTACAAGAAAAGAAACTCGAGCAATGTATTGCCATGCTCCAGGAGGCCTTACTTTACGAGGCCGACTGGCGGCTGGATATAGACAGCCCTGGTTTAACTAGCAGAGAGGGACTTCAGCAGCTGCGGCAGATTAAAAAGGCGCAACTGTATCTGGTCTTAGGTTTGGCCTATGCCCAAAAGCAGGAAAATCAACAGGCTATTGAGGCTTACCAGAGCTCTATTGCCGCCCGCCCGGAAAACGGCGTGAGTTATTTCTACTTGGGCGCTGTCTATGAGCGCGCGGGAGAACGTCAGAAGGCCTATCAGGCGTTGGAGAAGTCGGTAGAATTGGACGATCAGAATCCCGATGCCTTAAATTATTTAGGCTATATGTATGCCGAAGATACAATTAAACTGGACCAGGCCGAAGAGTTGATTAAACAGGCATTGGCCCTGGATCCGGATAACGGTGCCTATATTGACAGCCTGGGTTGGGTTTATTTTAAGAAAGGAAAGCTCGATCAGGCCTTGGTGGAAATTAAGCGGGCTGTGGATATTTTTAAGGATGCGGAGGTGTTTGAGCACTTGGGCGACGTCTATCAAAGCAAAGGTGAGTTAGATAACGCCAGAGGCGCTTGGGAGAAGGCCTTGGAGCTTGAGCCGGAGAGAGAATCAACACAAGAAAAATTGGACAGATTAAATACAGATTATGGGTATAAAAATGGTGCCTCCTCAAGACGAGATTAAAAAATTAGAAGAACAGGCCAAGCAGATTAGAAGGTTAATCGTCCAAATGCTGGCTCAGGCCGGCTCCGGCCACCCCGGAGGCTCGTTATCTTCGACGGATTTGATCAGCGCGCTTTATTTTTCCGTTTTGCGCCACAACCACCAAGAACCCAATTGGCCCCAGCGTGATCGTTTTCATCTGTCCAAGGGGCATTGTTGCCCGTTGTTATATGCAGTGTTGGCCGAATCCGGTTATTTTCCAAAAGAGACACTTTGGACTTTACGCTGTTTAGGCAGTACGTTACAGGGACACCCGGACTGGCGCACCCCCGGAGTAGAAGTAGCCAGTGGCTCTTTGGGACAGGGGCTTTCGGTAGCGATAGGAATGGCCTTGGCCGCCAGGCTGAATCAACTTTCTTATCGGGTGTATTGCCTCTTAGGCGACGGGGAAATCCAGGAAGGTCAAATCTGGGAGGCGGCCATGGCCGCCAGCCACTATGCCTGTGATAATCTTTGCGCTATCCTGGACCATAACGGCTACCAGATTGACGGTCGAACTAAAGATATTATGAATCTTGAGCCCTTAATTGATAAATGGCAGGCCTTCGGTTGGCACACCGTTAATATCGATGGACACAAGATGCGGGAAATCTTGCAGGCCTTTGCAGAGGCTAAGACCATTAAAGGAAAACCAACCATCATCATTGCCAAGACCATTAAAGGAAAAGGCGTATCTTTTATGGAAAATGTGGTGGATTTTCACGGCCGGGCCCCGACGCAAGAAGAGGCCAAAAAAGCCTTAGAGGAGCTGTCTTAAGATGAGCGAGATGCTTTATGCCCGGGATGCCTATGGCCAGGCGTTGATCGAGTTAGGCAAAAAAAATAACAATATTGTCGTTTTGGACGCGGACCTATCTTCCTCCACCCGCACAGCTAAATTTGCCCAAGTCTTTCCTGAGCGATTCTTTAATCTTGGCGTTGCCGAGCAGAATATGATGGGCGTGGCCGCCGGTTTAGCCAGCTGCGGCAAAATTGCTTTTGTCAGCACATTTGCCATTTTTGGCTCCGGGCGGGCCTGGGATCAGGTCAGAAATACCATCGGCTACAATAAACTTAATGTCAAAATTGTGGTTACCCATGCGGGCATTACTGTGGGTCCTGATGGCGCCAGCCACCAGGCGATTGGTGATATTGCCTTGATGCGCGCTATCCCCACCATGACCATCGTTGTTCCCTGCGATGCCCAGGAGACCAAAGAGGTAATCTTGGCCTCGGCCGAATACCAGGGTCCGATGTATGTGCGCCTGGGCAGGGCCAAGGTGCCTACCATAGCCCAAAAGGACGGATTTAAGATCGGTCAGGCGCGCCTGCTGCGCGCAGGTAAGGATGTAACTATTATTGCCTGCGGAATAATGGTTAAGCTTGCCCTGGATGCCGCTGATATTCTGGCTAAGGAAGGCAAAAGCTGCCGCGTAGTGAATATGCACACCATTAGGCCCTTCGATCAGAAGATGATTATTGAATGCGCAAAAGCTACCAAGAAGATTGTTACCTGCGAAGAGCATCTGACCTGCGGCGGGTTAGGCTCTTCCGTGGCCGAGGTGTTGGCCGAGCACATCCCCACGCCGATGTCGATGATCGGCATTAAGCATCGCTTCGGACAGTCCGGCTCATCAGAAGAGCTGCTTAAGGAATATCACTTAACCGGGGAAGATATCGTAGCAGCCTGTAGAAAATAGATGCATCATTTTTAAATGCGGACACTCAAGCTGAAGGCGCCAGCCAAGGTTAATCTTTATTTGCAAGTGCTCAAGAGAAGGCCAGATGGTTTTCACGATATTGAGACTATTTTTGAAAAAATCGATCTCTGCGACACAATTACCCTCAAAAAACTTAACACACCCGGCATTGAACTGTTTTGTTCAGCCGGCCTGGCCCAAGATAACAGAAACCTAGCCTACCAAGCAGCCCAGGCTATATTCCAAAATACAGGTTGTGAGCAGGGAGTTGAGCTCAGGATAACCAAGAGGATTCCTGTGGCCGCCGGTTTAGGCGGCGGCAGCTCAGACGCGGCGAGCGTACTCCTAGGGTTAAACAGGCTTTTTTCTTTCGGCCTGTCCAAAAAGCAGCTGGCCAAGCTCGCTGAACAGCTGGGGGCAGATGTGCCCTTCTTTATTTTTCCCGGGGCACGGGCCATTGGCCGGGGCAAGGGCGAGGAT
Source organism: Candidatus Omnitrophota bacterium (assembly GCA_016932635.1). GTDB lineage: Bacteria > Omnitrophota > Gorgyraeia > JAFGHF01 > JAFGHF01 > JAFGCM01. Next base: position 20,506 of record JAFGCM010000016.1, on the reverse strand, counting down.
TTAACCACCCTGCGCCTGAACAAAAAATACTGGTATATTTTGGTGATTCCGCGCCCGATTAAGGTCTCCACCCGTAAGATGTATCAGTCCTTGAGAATTGCCTTGACAAAACGCGCCTCCCGTGCTAAAATTGTGCTCCAAGCCTTAAAAAAAAGCGACTTAACTTCATTGAATAAGAATAGTTATAACAGCTTTGAGTCAGTTCTGGTTAAAAAATATAGACAAATTTTAGTAATTAAAAAGGCCCTCCAATCTTCAGGTTGTGCGGCAACTTTAGTCTCTGGCAGTGGGCCTTGTGTTTTTGGAGTTACTCAAACCCGAAAGGAGGCGGCAGAGATCAGTAAGAGCTTGCGGGCAAAATCGAAGAATTGGCAGGTCATAACATGCAAAACTTTTTCATCAGTAAAGAATATGTAAGGAGGAGTCAAACAAGATGGAAATCACAGAGGTAAGAATATTTTTACGAGATAATCCGTCAACAAAACTCAGGGCATATGCCACAATTACCTTTGACAATGCCTTTGTGGTTAGAAATATCAAGGTTATCGAGGGCAATAAAGGCTTGTTTGTAGCCATGCCTTCGCGCCGGATTGAGGAGCCCTGTCCCAAGTGCGGCTCCAAAAATGCCCGACGCAGCAAATATTGCAACCAATGCGGCAGTCAATTGCCTCAGATCGAGCAGATCTTAACTACGGAGACTTTAGAAGAACAAGTCAGCGGGGAGAAGCGGGATGGGCGTTCTGAACACCGGGATATCGCTCACCCGATTAATATGGAAACCAGGGAATATATCCAGAAGAAAATTCTTCAGGCCTATGACACAGAGAAGCAAAAGGCAGCCCAGGGTGCCGGCGGCTCTGTCTAAATAAATAAATTTGTTGCCCGGTAGTGTAATGGTAGCACAGCAGCTTTTGGAGCTGCGCGTCTAGGTTCGAGTCCTGGCCGGGCAGTTAAATCGGTTGATAGTTTATAGACAGGGGAAATGAAGGATACTGTTGGAATAATATTGGCGGCAGGTGAGGGCACGCGGATGAATTCTACGCTGCCCAAGGTCTTGCACAAGCTCTGCGGCAAGCCGATGCTGCAGTATCTGTTGGATATCTTAGGCCAATTGGGAATTAAAAAAAACGTTGTTGTAGTCGGGCACCAGGCCCAAGAAGTCCGGCAGATTTTAAAAAATCGGGACATAAAGATTGTCCGACAAGCAAAGCTGCTCGGCTCTGCGGATGCTGTTTGGCAGACCCACAGTTTTCTAGCCAGATTTAAAGGGAATCTCTTGATTGTTTACGGAGATACACCGTTAATTAGCTATCAAAGCCTGGAGAAATTAATCCGCGCACACGAACAGACTCAGGCCGCCTGCACCTTATTGAGCGCTGTTTTAAAAAACCCCTCGGGCTACGGCAGGATTGTGCGCAGCGAAGACAACCGCGTGCTCAAGATTGTTGAGGAGCAGGATGCCGATAACTATGAAAAAGCAATTGCCGAGATTAACGTAGGCGCTTACTGCTTCCGGGCCAAGGAACTTTTTTCTGCTTTAAAAGAGATTAAACCCAACAACGTCAAAAAGGAATATTATTTAACCACTGCTATTGAGCTGCTCAACAAAAGGAAGGCCAAGGTAGAAGCTATTTTGACTGCGGATGAACAAGAGGCCCAAGGGGTAAATTCGCGGCAGGACCTTGCCTTTGCCAACACAGTAATTAATAAAAGGAACATAGAAAAGTTATTATCTCAAGGGGTAACTATTGTTGACCCGGCTAACACCTATATTTATGGAGATGTTCAGGTCGGCCAAGATACCGTTATCTATCCCCAGAGCGTTATTGAAGGCCAGGTGAAGATTGGCCGGGCCTGTCAGATCGGGCCGTTTGCCCATTTGCGATCGGGGACAATTTTAGCGGATCATGTAGCGATTGGTAATTTTGTGGAAGTGGTCAGGTCCTCTGTCGGGTGCGGTTCGAAGATCAAACATCACGCCTATATCGGAGATACAATAATTGGCCAAGCGGTAAATGTCGGCGCCGGCACCATTGTGGCCAACTATGACGGCAAGAGCAAAAGCAAGACCTTGATTGCAGACGGGGCCTTTATCGGCACAGGAAGTATTTTAATTGCTCCGGTCAAAATCGGTAAAAAGGCAATTACCGGAGCTGGCAGCGTAATCACAAAAAATAAAAATGTGCCCGCCGGAGCGACGGTAATAGGCGTCCCGGCCAAGATCTTAAAGAAAAGAAATTCAAAACGCAAAATTCAAAATGCAAAATTATAATTCAAAATTTAAAATTTTGATTTTTAATTTTTGATTTTTAAATTTATTATAAAGAGGGGGAAGCAATGTTCGATAAATTGGCTGTATTTAGCGGTAATGCCAATCCCAAGTTAGCCGAAGATATTTGCAAGTGTTTAAGGATTAAATTAGGCGAGGCCTTAGTATCTACCTTTAGCGAAGGCGAGATTAGCGTAAAGATTGCCGAGAACGTCCGGGGTAAGGACGTATTTATCATTCAACCTACCTGTCCGCCTCCGAATAAAAATATGATGGAGCTTTTAATTATGATCGATGCCTTTAAACGGGCCTCCGCTGAGCGGATTACGGCAGTTTTGCCGTATTATGGCTATGCCCGGCAGGATAGAAAAGACCAGCCGCGCGTGCCGATTACCGCCAAATTAATTGCCGATTTAATTACTGTGGCCGGGGCCAGCCGGCTGTTAACTATTGACCTGCACGCCGGCCAGATTCAGGGCTTTTTTAACATCCCGGTAGACCATCTGTATGCGATCAATGTTTTTGAGGAGTACTATTCTAAAATGCGCCTGGACAATTTGGTGATAGTCTCGCCTGATGTAGGCGGGATAAAGATGGCCCGGGCCTATGCCAAAAGACTGCATGCCGATTTGGCGATTATTGATAAACGCCGAGTCAATAGCGAGGATATCGAGGTGATGAATATCATGGGCGAGGTCAGGGGTAAAAATGCCATCATCGTCGATGATATGGTGGCTACAGCCGGCTCATTAGTAGAGGCCACCCAGGCCTTGAAAGAAAACGGCGCAGCCGATATCTACGCGGCTATTACCCATCCGATTCTTTCTGGTCCGGCGCTGAAAAGGATTGAGAATAGCGCCTTGAAACATCTGGCTGTCTGTGATACTATACCTGTTGGAGACTCCAAGCTTAACCCCAAGATTAAGGTGCTTTCAGTCGCATCTTTACTTGCTGAGGCCATCAAGAGGATTCACCGCGAAGAGTCGGTCAGCTGTTTATTTGATTAGAACACGGATTTAAAGGAGAACAATGGCGGAGATAAAATTAGAAGCTCAAATTAGAGAAGAAGTTGGCAAAGAGGCCGTGAAGAAACTCAGGAAGCAGAACCTGATCCCGGCCGTAGTGTATAAAGGGAAAAACGCGCTGAATATTAAGGTCTCTACTAAGGAGCTGCGGGAGGCAATTCATACCAAGGCCGGAGAAAACGTAGTGATTAATTTGCAGATCGCAGACGACAGCCAGAAAAAGACCAAGACCTCCGGCAAGACCAAGGGCGCTGCCCGGACCGTGATTATCAAAGAAATCCAGTACCACCCGGTGCGGGGGGATATTTTACACCTCGATTTTAATGAAATTTCTCTGACCGAGGTCTTGACGGTGAAAGTGCCGATTAAAGTAAAGGGTGAGGCCCCTGGTTTAAAAGAGGGCGGGGTGCTGGAACATGTTCTCTGGGAAATAGAAGTAGAATGTTTGCCTACAGAGATCCCAGAAAATATCCCGGTAGATGTCAGCCAAATGAAAATCGGCGATGCTATTTTGTTGGAGAACCTCAAGGCGCCTGCGGGGGTAAAGATTCTAGGGGAGGGACAGGCTACCGTGATTACTCTGGGTCTGCCTCATGTAGAAAAGGAAGAAGCTGCCCCGGCGGAAGAAATGCTTGAGCCGGAAGTAATTATGGAGAAAAAGCCCGAAGAGGAAGAAGAGGAAGCTGCCGAAAAACCTAGAAAAGAAAAAGAACCAGAAAAACAGTCGTGAAGGCAATTATCGGCCTGGGCAATTTTGGTTTAAGATATCGAGATACTCGACATAATCTGGGTTTCTTGGTAATCGAGCGCCTGGCCAAGAAGCATCGCATAAAAATCAAACAAAAACTTTTTCATTGCCTGCTGGGAGTGGGGTTGCTGGAAGAGGAGCTCGTGCTTTTGGCCCAGCCGCAAACCTTTGTTAATTTAAGCGGCCAGGCGGCCCGGGAGATAGTCAAACAAAAAAAAATAGCATTACCGGATTTGCTGGTTGTTTGCGATGATATCAACTTGCCTTTAGGCAAAATTCGCCTGAAGGCCGATGGCAGTGATGGTGGGCACAAAGGACTGCGTTCAATTATAACTGCGTTGGGAAAGAGCGCCTTTGCCCGGTTAAGAATAGGGATTGGCCGAAAGAAGCAAGGGGGATTGAGTAAATTCGTCCTGGCCCGCTTTCCCAAGGCTGAGAATAAAATTATTAATCAGGCGCAAGAGCAGGCCGTAGCCTGCATTGAGGACTGGGTAGCCCTGGGAATTAATGCAGCGATGAATAAATTTAATTAAAGGAGGTTGAAGTTGCCAGCGTATGAAGCGATGTTTATTTTTAAGCCGGAGATTAACGAACAAGAAGAAAAGCTGCTGGTCACTGAATTGGAGAAGCTGTTGAAGGAAAATCAGGCGAATATTGAAAATTCGCAGGCCTATGGCAGGCGCCAACTCGCCTACCCCATCAATAAATGCAGCGAAGGCATATATTACCTGATTAATTTTTCTACAGCCAGCAGTGACGCGGTGCCCCGTTTAAAGCATGCCTGCAAGATCAATGAGCGGATTTTAAGGGCCTTGGTAACCAGAACGGCGTCGAAGGAGGAAAAAAATGGCTAATTTGAACCGGGTATTTTTAATCGGCAATCTTACCCGTGATCCGGAATTAAGATATACCCCATCAGGCACCGCCGTGACTAACTTGAGGATTGCCGTAAATAGACGATATAAGACCCAGACTGGCGAGCCCAAGGAGGAAACCGCTTTTCTGACGGTTGTGGCCTGGGGTAAGCAGGCTGAGACCTGCAGCCAATTTTTAAGTAAAGGCAAGCCGATTTTCGTGGAAGGCAGGCTGCAGTCGCGTTCCTGGGAAGCGCAGGATGGACAGAAACGAAATGTCTTAGAGGTGCGCGCATCGCGGGTACAATTTTTAGGTAAGGTCCAAATCAGCGCTGAAGCGCAACACGGAGAGTTTAAAGAAGAAGAGGAGTCGCTGGAGTCCCTGCTCAATGAAGGCGCCACACCCGCGCCAGCGAGCGAAGAAAAGGATATCGACTCCAAGGAAATTCCATTTTAAATGAAGCCACAACCTACGCAACCATAAGAAAGAGAGACTGACGGTGAAAAGAAAGAAGTTGCTTAAAAGAAAAAGGCCGCCCAGGATATTTCCGCTGCGCAAAAAATTTTGTATGTTTTGCGTTGAAAAGACAAAACAAATAGATTACAAGGATGTCAACCGCTTAATCCGCTTTACCAGTGAACGGGGCAAGATGGTTCCCCGACGGGTCAGCGGTACTTGCGCCCGGCATCAGAGGTTATTGGCCGCGGCAATCAAAAAGGCGCGTTTTATTGCGCTGTTAGCTTTTGTCCACAAGTAAGTTAAAGGCGAACAAATGAAAATTATCCTGAAAAAAGATATCGAAAAATTAGGCAAGATGGGCGAGGTTGTTTCGGTCAAAGATGGCTTCGCCAGAAATTTCCTGCTGCCTCAAAACTTAGGCCTGGCGGCTTCTGCGGCCAATCTGAAAGTTATTGAGCTGGAGAAGAAAAAACAGCTCTTGCGCCAGGAACAGGAAAAGCAAGAGGCCGAAAAGTTGGCCCAGAGAATCAATGCCTTCTCCTGCACAATTGCTGTTCAGGGTGAGCAGGATGGTAAACTTTTTGGTAGCGTAACCAGTCAAGATATCGTCCAGGCCTATTCAGCCGAGGGAATAATTATTGACAAACGCAGGATCGAACTACCAGAGCCGATTAAAGAGACCGGGGTGTTTAAAATAAATATCAAACTCCATCCGGAAGTTACTGCCCAGGCCAAAGTCTGGGTAGTTAAAGAATGACAATTGCTTAAAAGAGAAAAGCAGACATGGTTGTTAGAAACGCTAAAGAGATAAAGAGCGCCAAAGACATCACCATGGAGAAAGTTCCGCCACAAAACTTGGAGGCGGAGATTGCCGTATTGGGCTCGATGCTGATTGAAGAGGAGGCTATTGGCCAGGCAGTAGAGCTGATCAATGCGAGTTATTTTTATAACGATGCCCACCAGAGGATCTTTCAAGCAATAGTTGACTTATATAGCTTAAATAAAGCTGTAGACCTAGTTACGCTGAGCGAGGAATTAAAGAGAAAAGACCTGTTAGAGGAAGTCGGCGGGGCCGCCTACTTAACGGAACTAACTGCCGCCGTGCCTACCGCCGCTAACGTCCTGCATTATGCAAAAATAGTTAAAGAAAAGGGAATCTTGAGGAATTTGATTAATACAGCTACGCACATTGTTGCCCAAGGTTATGAAGGCCAACAGGATGCCAATTTACTTTTAGATCATGCCGAAAAACTCATTTTTGATATCGCCGGCTCCCAAATCCAGGGTGTTTCTGTTCCGATCAAGGACATTATTAAAGACAGCATTGAAACTATTGAGGGTTTCTACCGCCGCAAGGCCCATGTTACCGGCCTGGCCACAGGCTTCGATGATTTAGATATGATGACTGCCGGTTTACATAACGGAGAATTAATTATTATTGCCGGGCGGCCCTCAATGGGTAAAAGCGCCTTTGCCACCTGTATTGCTGAATATATCGGGGTACAGGAGCAGAAGCCGGTAGCCCTGTTTAGTCTGGAGATGTCCAAAGAGCAGTTGGTACAGAGGATGCTTTGTTCGCACGCCCGGGTGGAACTACAGAAGGCCAGAAGCGGCTTCTTAACGCAAGGTGATTGGCCGAAACTGGTGACCGCCGCCGGCAAGTTGGCTGAGGCCCCCATCTATATAGACGATAGCGCGGGTCTAACTGTTCTGGAATTGCGCGCCAAGGCCAGAAGATTAAAAAGCCGCTTTAACGTCGGATTAATTATTGTAGATTATCTGCAGTTGATGACCGGAGGAACGAGAATAGAAAATCGCCAACAGGAAATCTCCGAGATTACGCGGTCCTTAAAGACTTTATCTAAAGAATTAAGTCTGCCCTTGATTGCGATTAGCCAGCTTTCCCGCGCCCCGGAAAAAAGAGAAAGTTACCGTCCCCGGCTTTCCGATTTAAGGGAATCCGGAGCTATTGAGCAGGATGCCGATTTAGTAATGCTTTTATTTAGAGAAGAATATTATAACCCCAAAGAGAACAATAAAGGCATCGCCGAAATAATTATCGCCAAGCAGAGAAACGGCCCAGTGGGCTCACAGAATCTTTTATTCTTAAGCGAATTTACCCGATTTGAAAACTTATCCAGAAGGGAGGACTAAAGACGTTGAACAGAAAACCTTGGAATCAAATAGCCGGATCCTTATTATTAGGGATGTTACTGTCTAGCGCTGTATTTGCTCAAGGCCCGGATGCCGAGCAGAAATTAGTGACCAAGGTAGAAGTAGCGGGCAATAAAAATATTAGCGGGGCCACTATCCTGGCTAAAGTCAGGACCCGTGAGGGCAAGCCGTTTTCTCAAGTAGTGGCGAGCGACGATTTAAAACGCCTCTACGCCCTGGGTTATTTTACCGACATCAAGATTGAAACCCAAGATAGCGCCGAAGGGGTAGCAGTAATTTTCCAAGTGGAAGAAAAGCCTATCGTTGATGCGATTACGCTTTCAGGCAATAAGTCCATCCGTCAAGAAAAACTGCAGGAATTGATTAAATTACCGAAGGGGGATTTCTTCGACCTGCAACGGCTAAAAACAGACATGCGCGATATCCAGAAGGCCTATGAAGCTAAAGGCTTTCCCTTAGCCAGCATTGATTATCGTTTAGATACGGATGTCGAGACTAATCGGACTAAAGTAGAAATCATCATCCAGGAAGAAGAGCGCCTGAAGATTAAAAATATTTACATTCAGGGCAACAAGACATTCTCGGATAAAAAGATATTGCAGCTGATGCGCACCAAAAAGGCAGGCCTGTTTGCCTCCGGTTTATATCAGGAAGAGGTGCTGGATTTAGACTTAGAGCGCCTGAGGGCATTTTACTCCCAGAACGGTTTTTTGGATGCCCAGGTTAATTATGAGCTGTCTTTCGGCCCGGATAAGAACAGGATGCAAATTACTATTCAGATAGATGAGGGCAGGCAATATTTTGTCGGAGAAGTTAAGCTGCAGGGCGCAGTGCTGTTTCCGGAACAACAACTTAAACAGCGTCTGCAGTTAACAACCGCTCAGGTATTCAGTAAGGATAAACTAAAATACGATATTTCCAATATCCAGAGTTTTTATTTTGAGAAGGGGTATATCTCGGCCGAGGTCCAGGTCGATACCGTCTATAATGAAGACACCGGAAGCATTGATTTAGTCTATAAGATTACAGAGAATGAACTGGCCTACATCAATAAGATTAAGATTCGAGGCAATACCAAGACTAAGGATATTGTGATCAGGCGCGAACTGCGCTCTTATCCGGGTCAGGCCTTTGATGGAGAGAAATTGAAGCGCAGCAAGGAGCGGCTTTACAATCTGGGATTCTTTCAGGAAATTAGTTATGATACCGAAGCGACCAGCGCGCCCAATCAGAAGGATTTAATCGTCAATGTCCAGGAGGCCAAGACCGGAGAATTTGCTTTTGGCGCCGGGTTTAGCTCTGTAGAAAAATTTGTTGGTTTCGTCGAAATCGCCCAGAGGAATTTTGATATTGCCAATTGGCACAGCTTTACCGGAGCCGGCCAGGACATCAGGGTGAAAGCGGAGTTTGGCACCAGCCGTCGGGAATACGACTTAAGTTTTACCGAGCCCTGGATCTTTGGCCATCCTTTGTCCTTCGGTGTTGATGGTTACAGCAGAGTTTGGGAACGTTCCGGCACTACCGGCTACAGCTACGACGAACAGCGCCGCGGCGGGGATCTGCGCTTGGGTAAAGAGTTTACGGATTTTTTCCGGGCAGACTTGATGTATAAACTGGAAAATGTAGATATCTCCAATGTGCCTGATGGCGCATCCCAGGATTTAAAAAATGAAGTTGGGCAAAATACGATTAGCAGCTTGTTCCTCAAATTGACCCAGGATACGCGGGATAATATCTACAGTCCCTCAAAAGGATTGGTGCTTTCTGCTTCCGGGGAGGTAGCCGGTGGATTTTTGGGCCAGGATAAGGACTTCTTTAAGGTAATGGGCATCGCCGATTATTTTAAGACACTGGTAGAAAAATTATTATTGGAACTTAAAGTTGTAGCCGCAGTCGCCGATACTTATAGCAATACCGATACCTTGCCGATATACACTCGCTATTTTGCCGGCGGCACTAATACCATCAGAGGCTTTAAAGAAAGAACCGTAGGCCCTCAGGATACATCAGGCGAGCCGATCGGAGGCAAATCCACTTTATATGGCACCTGCGAACTGACCTATCCTTTATTTGAGTTAATTAAGATTGCCGTTTTTTTTGATGGCGGCAATGTCTGGGAAAAATTAGGCGATTTTGCCAGCGGTGGATTTAAGTATAGCGCCGGTCTGGGAGTGCGCGTGAAGACGCCGATGGGCCCGGTAAAACTTGATTACGGATATCCATTAAAAGTAGATCAGGGCGAAGACCAGGAAGGTCGGTTTCACTTTAGTATGAGCCGGGGATTTTAAGTGAGGCCGCGACTTACGGAACGGAGTGAACGTAAGTCGCTGGCCGAACTTAACCCTTGACATTTTGACATGAGAGGTTTCCCATTGTAAAATGTCAAGGGTTCAATTCGCACTTTCTTACGAAGAAAAAACTAAAGCAGATGAAGTTACAAAAATTTACAATTTTTGTAACTTCAGTGCTCATTGAAGGGGGTTAAGCATGCGTAAGGTTTGGGGGGTTTTGACGGTAACTTTATTTTTCCTTGTATCAACTGCGGTTTATGCCGAAGGAATTAAAATCGGATATATCAACCTGAAAGATGTTTTGGATAAATATCAGAAGGTTACCGACGGAGAAAATGAATTGATCAAGGATGCGGAAGCGAAAAATTCGCAAAGGGAAAAACTGGTTAATGACATTAAAAGTTTGCGCGAAAAAATCGACCTGTTGAAAGATACTCAAAAAGAGAAAAAGCAGCAAGAGTTAGATCAAAAGGTAAAAGAGCTGCAGGATTTTACTAACGAAACACGCAGCGGGTTGCGCCAGGATCGAGACGAGAAATTTAGAGAGATTATGAAAGAGGTTAAAGACGTAATTGAGGAATACGGCCAAAGCCGCAATTACAATATCGTCATTGATGATACCTTGCTGCTTTATAAAGATGCCAACCTTGATGTGACCCAAGACATTATCAAGACTCTTAATCAGAGATATAAGAAAAAATAAGTAGAAGCAAATATGCAAAAGACACTTGCGGAGTTAGCCAAGATTTTAGGCGGCGATGTCCGGGGAGACGGCTCGGTAGTAATTACCGGGGTCTCTGGGATCAAAGAGGCCCAGGCCGGTGAAATTGCCTTTGTGGCCAATCCCAGATATCTTTCTTTGATTGCCGCAACTGGGGCCTCGGCAGTAATTACTGACCGGGCAGTGGAAAAGGCCAATAAGCCGTTAATCCGTACGGAAAACCCTTCTTTGGCCTTTGCGCAAGTGGTTTCCTTGTTCGGAGAAAAAAATGTCAGGCGGCCTGAAGGAATTCATCCCAGCGCGGTAATCGCCAAGAGCGCAAAACTAGGTAAAAATGTAGCCATCCAGGCCTATTGCGTGGTTGAGGACGGTGCAATTATCGGTGAGAATACAATTATTTATGCCGGAGTATATATTGGCCAGGATGTAAAAGTAGGCAAAAATTGCGCCATCTACCCCCATGTTTCTATTCGGGAGCGGGTAGAGATTGGCCAACGGGTAATTATTCATAACGGCACAGTTATCGGCAGTGACGGCTTTGGTTTTGCCAAGGTTTCCGGCATGCATCATAAGATTCCCCAGATTGGTACGGTGATTATTGAGGATGATGTGGAAATCGGCGCTAATGTCACCATTGATCGTGCGCGCTTCGATAAGACCGTTATCGGAGAGGGCAGTAAAATTGATAACCTGGTGCAGATTGCTCACAATGTAATCATCGGCGCAGGTTCGATCATCGTTGCCCAGACGGGTATTTCCGGCAGCACAGTAGTGGGCAAGAACGTAACCTTGGCCGGACAATCCGGCTTGGTCGGCCATATTACTATTGGCGACAATGCCATTGTGGGGGCGCAGGCCGGGGTGACCAAAAGCGTTCCGGCCAATGCCTGTGTTTCCGGTTATCCGGCCAAACCGCACACCTTAGCTAAGCGGCTTAACGCCCATATTCAGAAATTACCGGATTTATTTAAACGGGTGGCGCAGTTAGAGAAAAAAACAGAAAAAAAGGGATAAATTAGCATGGTCCAGCAGAAAACTATAAAAAAAGAAACTAAAGCTAGCGGTACCGGTATCCATACAGGCCAAAAGGCGCAACTTTGTTTTAAGCCTGCTGCGAAGGATAGCGGGATTAATTTTGTCCGTGTAGATTTAGCGCAGCGGCCGGTAGTGCGGGCTTGTATCGGCAATGTGATCGAGGAGAGCCTGACCCTGCGCCGGACATCCTTAGGTAAAGGCTCGGTTGAAATTCATACGGTTGAGCATTTACTCTCTGCCCTGTTTGCCTTGGGGATAGACAACATTATTGTGGAAATAGACGCCCAGGAGGTTCCGGCATTGGGCGGCAGCGCCGCGGATTTTTATAAAATTTTAAACCAGGCCGGGATAGTCGCGTTGGATGGGGCGAAAAAAGAGTTTATCGTTAAAGAGCCGCTCGGACTCAAGGAAGATGACACATTTTTACTAGCCTTTCCGAGTGAGAACTTTAGGATTTCTTATACGTTGAGCTATCCGGAACTGCCGCTGAATCAGTATTTTAATCTGGTTGTCAACGAGGCCAACTTTCTAAAAGAGCTGGCTCCCTGCAAGACCTTTTGCCTGGAAATGGAAGCCGAACAGTTGAGGCGGCACGGGTTGGGTCAAGGGGCAACGGAGGAAAACACGATTTTACTCGGCAAAAAAGGCGTAATTAAAGGAAAGCCCACTTTTCCCGATGAATTTGCCCGGCACAAGGTTTTAGATTTAATTGGTGATTTCTGCCTGTTGGCCCCGGTAATTAAAGCCCATATCGTGGCGGTAAAAAGTGGACACCCCACCAACATCAGGTTATTGCAAATGTTAGAAAAAGCCAAACAAAGTTTATTCTCTTCGGCGAAAGAAAAACAGCCGCTGGAGTATCAGAGTATTGAGCCGCCCTTTGATATAGAGAAGATTATGCGGATTTTACCGCATCGCTATCCGTTTCTTCTAGTAGATAGAATTTTGGAATTCGAAGAGGGAAGACACATTACCGGCGTCAAGAATGTGACCATCAACGAGCACTTTTTTACCGGCCACTTTCCCGGCCGTCCGGTGATGCCGGGTGTATTGATTCTTGAGGCCATGGCGCAGACTGCCGGCATCCTGATGCTTTCCCGCGCCGAAAGCCGGGGGAAACTGGCCTATTTTATGAGCATGGATAGGGTCAAATTCAGAAAGACCGTGCTTCCCGGAGACCAGCTGATTTTAAAAGTTGATGTAATCAGAATAAAATCAAGGACCATTCAGATTAGGACCAAGGCCTTGGTGGATGAAAAAATAGTTGCCGAAGCCGAAATGATGTTTAGTCTAGTCGAAAAATGATTAACACGCATATTCAACCCACAGCCCAGATTTCCGCCAGCGCAAAGTTAGCTCCCGACGTAGAAGTCGGCCACTACTCAATTATTGGCCCCGAGGTAACTATCGGCTCGGGAACGCAAGTAGGCGAGCACTGCGTGATTACCGGCAAAACCTCACTCGGTAAAAATTGCCGCATCTTTACCGGGGCGGTGATCGGCAGTATCCCCCAGGACTTAAAATATAAGGGGGAAGAAACTAAGCTAGTTATTGGCGACAATAACATTATCCGCGAGTATGTCACCATTAATCTGGGCACCTCCGCCAGCGGCAAAACTCTAATCGGCAATAATAATTTGATTATGGCCTATGCCCATATTGCCCACGACTGCGTAATCGGCAATCACGTGGTGATTGCCAATGTCGGTACCCTGGCCGGACACATTGAGATTGAGGACCGGGCCATTCTCGGCGGCTTAGCGGCGGTGCATCAGTTTGTGCGGATCGGCACCTTATCCATTGTCGGCGGCTGTTCCAAGGTGAATCAGGATATTCCGCCCTACTCTCTCTGCGACGGCAATCCGGTGAAGGTACGTTCTCTAAATAGAGTGGGCCTAGAGCGTTCGGGAATAACTAAGGCCACCAAAACCAACCTCAAACATGCCTTTACCATTCTTTTCCACAGCGGACTTTCTTTCCCCCACGCCATCAAAAAGGTGCAGGAAGAATTACCGGCAAGTCCGGAAATTACTCACTTAATTAATTTTATTCAAAATTCCCAGCGCGGCGTCTGTAGATAATATGAAAGAGCGGATTGGTTTAATTGCCGGCAACGGTCAATTTCCTATTCTCTTGGCCAAGAGCGCACAGGCGCAAGGAGAGGAAATTGTGGCTGTGGCCGTGCGCCAGGAGACCTCACCGGAAATCGAGGATTATGTCGAGCGGGTGTACTGGATCGGCTTGGGCGAATTAAATAAGTTTTTTCAGATTTTAGGGCAGGAAAAATTAAAAAAAGTGGTGATGGCCGGGCAGATTAAGCCGGTGCATATCTTTGATAAGAATGTGGCACAAGATCAGCGCTTAAAAAACTTCCTCCAGCGCGTTAAAGATAAACGCGCCGACTCTTTATTGGGAACCTTGGCCAAGATTTTGGCCCGTCGGGGAATTAGGCTGTTAGATTCGACTACTTTTTTAAAAAGCTATCTGATCCGGCGGGGAGTCTTAACTAAATTAGAGCCCAGCGCTCTACAATGGCAGGATATTAATTTTGGTCGCGGTATCGCCAAGCGCATTGCGGCTCTCGATATCGGTCAGACCGTGGTGGTTAAAGATAAGGCCATCTTGGCTATTGAGGCGATTGAGGGAACCGATGAGGCGATTACCAGAGGCGGCGCCTTGGGTGGCCCAGGAGCAGTCGTAGTAAAGGTGAGTAAACCCCGGCAGGATATGCGCTTTGATATTCCCATTGTCGGGCCTAAAACTATCGATTGTTTAGCTTGCGCCTCTTGCGCGGCCATGGCCATTGAGGCCGGCAAGGCCTTATTTTTAGAGCCAGATCTCTCCATCCGCACCGCCGAGGCCAACAACATCTGCCTCGTAGGAATATAATTTTGCTCGGTGTTTTTGCTTCGCTCGCAATAAACACCTCGCAAATTTATCAGAGAAAGAAATTCCTTGACTCTTATTTGTTTAAGGTGTATATTAGAAATGATGATTAAAGTGGTGAGTTTCGAAGGGGGAACCTCCACAGAAAAATAAGTAAAACCTTCGCCCAAAGCGGAGGTTTTTGTGTTTATAAGCTAATTATAGGGGTGAAAAGGAATGAAAACCAATGGCCAAGTCTTAGATTTGTTTGTTGATTTGCAAAAGGAACCCTATGATTGGAAAAAGGACGTTATTGTAAATAAGCCCAAATTACTAGAAGAGATAGACGAAGCTTTAAAAAATGAAGAAGTAGGCTTGGTAAGAAGAAAAGTATACTCTATCTACTCTATAATTGATTATCCAAAAAGTGATAACATAGGTTTACTTAATATTGATAGAAATGGCGATACAGCTGTTTTGAAAAAAGGGCCTCTTCTTGAAGAATTAAAGCAGGTGCAAGAGGCTCACACAATTGAAAGGGCCAAGTATTACTTAGAGCGTCTTAAAAAGGGCGTAACCGAGATTAAAACAAGTAAAATCAATGACATAAATCTAAATAGATGGAAAGAATATACCGATATAATTACCGATAGTTTATGGATTTTAGATAAACGTGATACCTCTGGTGCTCATATGGGTTGGTATTGGGGTAATTTTATTCCACAGATTCCCCATCAGTTAATGATGCGATATACTAAAAAAGGCGACTGGGTAATTGATGCATTTGTGGGTAGCGGAACAACGTTAATAGAATGTAAACGATTAGGCAGAAATGGAATTGGTATAGAACTTAATCCTGAAGTTGCAAGGAAAGCAAAAGAATTAACAAAGAAAGAGGGGAATGTCAACAATGTAACAACCGAAGTAATTACAGCAGACTCAAGAAAAGTTAATCTTCAAGAAACTCTAAATAAACATAAAATTAGCAAAGTTCAACTTACGATTATGCATCCTCCTTATCACAATATAATAAAATTCAGCAGAAACCCTAACGATTTATCTAATGCAAGATCTGTCGAAGACTTCACCAAGATGTTCGCCGATGTTATTGATAATGTAACTCCCTACTTAGAAAACGGTAGATACCTTGGCATAGTAATTGGTGATAAATATTCCCAGGGCAAATGGATTCCATTAGGCTTCTATCTAATGAATGAAGTTTTAAAAAGAAATTTTTCATTAAAGGGTATAATTGTTAAAAACTTTGAAGAAACAAGAGGCAAACGTAATCAAAAGGATTTATGGAAATATAGAGCATTAGTAGGAGGGTTTTATATTTTTAAACACGAGTATATATTGCTATTTAAGAAAGAAGGGGAGATAGATGTCATTGTTAAGTGATAAAGAAGTGAGAAATCTAAAATTAAGTTCTATACCTTTGCCAAAGTTAAAGGAATTTGCAGAAATATTAAGTCAAAGTAGTTGCGGTAATGGAACGGAGATAATTAAACGCCTAGTTAGCCTCCAAAACATTGATGATAAATTAGGTGATTTTATAAAAAAACAATATAATCAGCGTATAAAAGAACGCAAAGAGCTGATAAGTGATGAGGATTTAATAAAAGAATTGCATAAGGTTAAAGATTTTTCTTGGGGTGTTGTCCAGGGGCAATTGGATCAAAAGATCCAAGCGGAGTACGTAAGGCGGATTTTTAGATATGATGATTTAATTAATGGGGTAAAAGCAAAGCTTCACAATGATGTTACTTCATATGTCATTTGCACTTGGTATAATCATTGGACGACGGTTCTAATTGAAGAACATATAAGCCGACATCCCAAGGTTATCCCTACTCTTAAGAAAATAAAGGGAATAGATATTTTTGTGGATAATCAACCTTTTGACCTGAAAACAACTTATCTTCCCAGAGGTTATGACGTAAAAGATGTCATTAAGAATCCAAAGAATCTTGCTATTTGGATGTATGAGAATCAAGGCGCACAGCGCTTCGGAGCAGACAATAGGCTATTTGCAATATTGTTGGATACGAAGAACCTGGAAGAAAGCTGGAAGCTAAAGAGAAATTTTGATCTTGTATTCTCAAAGATCGATGAATTCTTTACCAAAGAAAAGGTAACCACTGCTGATGAAATAGCTTTTAGTTTTGGAAAGAAAACTTATACAGCAGTTTCAAAGGTTCTATTAATTTCTATATAGGTAGACCTTTTAGATATTTGCAGAGTAATGAAGAAAGCTGTATTAACTGCATACTAAATTAAAAATGAAAAAACGGGGAACTTATAATTTTATTAATCTATTATTGCACATCACTGCTTCAATATTGAAAAGAGATTAGAAAATCTCCTTTTATTTCCTAAATGGTCAAAAGAGCAAAATTTATCCCCAGAAAAAATAGAAGAAATCTATGACAATCTTGATTTAAGAACTTTAGGGCAATTGACCGAAGAATTTAAAAAGTGCTTTAAAAATTGTGATAAAATTGCAAATTTTCTTCAAGAGATTTTAGAAAAAAGGAATCACATTATACATCGTTTTTGGGGTGTTTATGGTTGGAGAATGCATCAAGAAAAAACCTTAGAGAAAGATTCAAGGCTATTGGCTTAGAGAATATAATTAATGCATATTTTACAAAGGAAATAAACCTATAGTGGATGCCACAGATTTTGACCTATTCCCACCAGGTGGAAATACAACCAGGAAGCTGGTATGAGAGATGATGTCTTGTAGGTACAAACGTCTCTGGCGAAGGCTGGCACCCGAGACAGGACCCCGAGCCCCTATTCTTTAATAGCTATATTCGTTTTACTTTTTTTATATCCAGATGTATAATTAAGGTCAGAGTAAAGGCTCTGGCCTTTTTATTATAATGAGAAAGAAACTGTTTTTAAAAATATGTTTGATTCTGATGGCACTGGCTGTTTGCGCCTGGCTTAATGTGTTTTTCGCGCAGGCCGAGCAAAAGACTTTATTGGGTAGACACGAGGCGCTTTATTACGAACAGCTCGATGGAGAAACCGTGCAATGCCAGCTTTGTCCCCGCCGCTGCCTGTTAACGAACGGGATGCGCGGGTTCTGCCGAGCGAGAGAAGCGCAAGATGGAAAGCTTTATACCTTAGTTTACGCCAATCCCTGCTCCTACCATATCGACCCCGTCGAGAAAAAACCCATTTTTCATATGTTGCCGGCAACTACGGCTTTTTCCATTGCTACGGCCGGTTGCAACTTGCGCTGTAAATTCTGTCAGAATTGGACTATTTCCCAACGGTCTCCGGAGGAAACCGACAACATCAAAATGAGCCCGCAAGAGGTTGTGCAGGCGGCCCTTAAAAATCACTGTAGCTCCATTGCCTATACCTATTCTGAACCGATTATCTTTTATGAATATATGCTGGATACGGCAAAATTAGCCAGGGCAAAAGGTTTAAAAAACATTATGGTTACCGCCGGATATATCAATGAGGAGCCCTTAAGAGAACTTTGTCAATATATTGATGCGGCCAATGTGGACATAAAAGGATTTGATGAAAAATATCTGCGCAAGATTTGCGCTCAGGAGCTTGCGCCGTTACTTCAGGCGTTAAAGATATTTAAGGAAGAAGGAGTGCATTTGGAAGTAACCAATTTGATTGTGCCTACCTTAAATGATGATATGAAGACAATTGAGAAGATGTGTATCTGGATTAGGGACAATTTAGGAGAAGATACACCCTTGCATTTTTCCCGTTTTACGCCGATGTATCAATTAAAAAATCTTTATCGTACCCCCACCTCTACGTTGGAGGAAGCGCGCCAAGTAGCTTTAAACACGGGACTAAACTTTGTCTATATTGGCAATGTGCCCGGTCATTCGGCTGAACATACCTATTGCCCTGATTGCCGGGCCCTGTTGATTGAAAGAGTCGGTTATGCTATTCGGCAGAACAATGTTGTAAACGGAAAATGTAAATTCTGCGGCCGCACTATTGCAGGAATCTGGTGAAAGCAAAAAAGTCTATTTTATTTGCGATATTCTTAATCGGCTTTACGGCAATCAGCGCGCAGATAGTGCTGTTGCGGCAAATGCTGGTTATCTTTTACGGTAATGAGCTCTCTTTGGGGCTAATGCTGGGCGCGTGGCTTTTCTGGGGGGCGCTGGGCAGTTGGCTTTTAGGCCGATACGCCGATAACATCAGACAGCACAAAGCTTTCTTTTCCATCCTGCAGATTATCTTGGCCCTGATTTTGCCGGGTATTATCTTTGTAGTTAGAAGTGCCCGGGCAATATTGGGTATTGCGCCGGGTGAGATTATCGGATTTTTGCCGATGGCCCTATTTAGTTTTCTGATATTTTCTCTAATCTGTATTATCCTGGGATTTCTCTTTGTCTTGGCCTGCCGGATTTATCCTAGGCAGATCTCCGGAGCAGGGCAGATCGGCCGGGTGTATATCCTGGAGGCCCTGGGTGCGGTTTGTGGCGGATTATTGACCAGTTTTTGCTTGATCCCCTATTTTGATGCCTTTTATATAATGCTGGGTTTAGCTTTTCTTAATCTTTGCTCCAGTTTTTTTCTGCAACACAATCTTAAAGAGCTAAAGATTGCACAAATTACGAAATACATCACTCTCGGCTTAATTTTGTGTTTATTGGCTTTAGTATTTACCCAGCAGGCCAAACAAATTAAACAGACCCAGCTTGCGCAACAATGGAGGGGTTTTGAGCTTTTAACTGCCGAGGATTCCGTCTATAGCAATCTGGTAGTAACCAAACGTGCTGAACAATACTCTTTCTTTAGCAACGGTCTCTCTATTTTTACTGTCCCGGATGAGCAGTCTTGCGAGGAGGCAGTGCACTTTGCCCTGTTAGAGACCCTGAATCCACAAAATGTGCTTTTGATCGGAGGCGGCATAGCCGGATTAGCCCAAGAAATCCTTAAATATCCAATCCATAACTTGGACTACCTGGAATTAGATCCAAAAATTATTGCTTTGGGCCGACAATTTCTGCCTTCTGAAAGATTGAGCTTCTTAGCAGATAGGCGTTTGAGAGTATTTCATCAAGACGGGCGTCAGTTTATCAAACAAATAAGCGATATTAGGAAATTGAGCGACGTCAAAATTATGGCTTACGACAGCATCATTGTCTATGTAGGTGATCCCTATACTGCCCAGCTCAATAGATTTTATACAAATGAGTTCTTTCAGGAAATAAAAAGCTGGCTAATACCAGGCGGAGTGTTTTCTTTTTCTTTAAGTTCGGCGGAAAACTTCTTAAATCCCGAACAGCAACAGTTTCTATCTTCTATCTATAAAACCCTAACAAGCGTCTTTGCAGAGGTTAAAGTAATTCCCGGAGATACTGCCTACTTCTTGGCTGCCGGCAAAGCAGGAATCTTAACTTACGACTATCAAGAACTGATGCGCCGTTTAAAAAAGCGCGCTGTCCAGACTAAATATGTGCGCGAATATTATCTTCAGTCCAAGTTATCCCAGGATAGAATTGAATATTTAGCAGCAAAGATTGAGAGCGCCCAAGAGCAGGCTAAGCTGAACAGGGACTTTCGCCCGATTTCCTATTATTACGATATGTTACTCTTTAGCACCTATTTTACTTCCGGCTGGCGTAAGATTATTGCTGTGCTGAATGAGAAAATTATCTGGGCTTTTTTCTGTTTCGCTTATCTGGTAATTCTTGCATCTGCATTTTTACGCCGCAAAAAGAAAAATGCTGCATCGGGGGCAGTGCTTTTGGCTGTTTCTACCACCGGCTTGACTGAACTTACCTTCCAAGTAGTCATTTTACTGGCCTTTCAGGTAATTTATGGATATCTTTATTATAAATTGGGTATTATGTTAAGTTCCTTTATGGTCGGACTGGTCTTAGGAAGCTGGTTAATTACTAAGCGCTTGAGCTTGATAAAAGACGATTACGGGTTATTTATTAAGACGCAGATAGCCATCGTGATTTACCCGATTATTTTGCCGCTGGTCTTTTTTGCCTTAAATAGCGCTAGGATGAACAGCTGGCAGGGCTGGGCCGGGGCCAATATAATCTTTCCGCTGTT
>JAFGCM010000015.1 GCA_016932635.1 Candidatus Omnitrophota bacterium | reverse complement strand
TCTGCTGGTCAGCTGGTTGGCTGGTCGGCTGGTTAATATCTTTTTAACTTCTTCTCGAGCCCAACTATCCGTTGCAAGAATCTCATCCAGTGTAGGGTGATCTTTGTTTTTTAGCTTGGTCAAGACATCTTCAATTATCCGGGCAATTTGGGTCAGCTTTATTTTACCATCAAGATAGGCCCAAACACACTCCTCATCGCAGGCATTGAGCACCGCTCCGGATAGGCCTTTTTCTTGAGCTGCCTGGATAGCTAACTTCAGACAAGGAAATTTAGTCAAATCCGGCAAGCTAAAATTCAGCTTTTCTACTTGTGAAAAATCTAGCGGTGCCAAACTATTCTTTAATCTTCTGGGATAACTTAAGGCATATTGAATGGGAATGCGCATATCGGCCTGGCCCAATTGGGCCAGGATTGAGCCGTCGACAAATTGCAATAACGAATGGACTATGGCTTGGGGGTGAATTAATACTTGGATTTTCTCCGACGCTACCCCAAAAAGATAATGGGCTTCGATTATCTCCAGGCCTTTATTCATTAGGGTAGCTGAATCAATGGATATCTTCTTGCCCATTTCCCAGCGCGGATGAGCCAAGGCACAATCAGGCTGTACAGACTCCAGCTCCTCTTGGGCCAGATCTTTCAGCGGGCCTCCGGAGCCGGTGAGATATATTTTTTCGATATCTGCCCTTTGCTCATTTTTTAGACATTGAAAGATTGCGCTATGTTCGCTATCCACAGGTATAATTTCCCGGTTAAGTTGTTTGGCCTGCTGCATAATAATATCGCCGGCCATCACCAGACACTCTTTATTAGCTAAAGCCAGGCGAGGAGATTTCTTTAAGGCTACAAGTGTAGGTAAAAGCGCAGCTGCGCCTCCAATCGCCATCAGCACAATATCGGCTGAGCAACCGGCAACCTGCTCGATACCCTCCGGCCCAGTCAGCAACTTAGTATCGGAATCTAGATTTGCTTTAAGCTGGTTAAGCTTGGCCTGATCCATAATTGCCGCCATCTGCGGCTTGAATTGACTAATTTGTTCAGTAAACAAAACTTCGTTGCTGCCGCAGGCTAAAGCCACCACCTTAAATTCCCCGTTTAACTCGCTAATTACCCGCAAGGCATTTTGGCCAATTGAGCCTGTAGAACCCAATATCGCCACTGTCTTCATTGCATAAACACCTTTACGTAGAAATAAAATATCGGGGCGGTAAATAAGAGGCTATCCAGGGCATCTAATATCCCGCCTAAGCCAGGCAGGGTGCCTCCGGAATCTTTGACCCCGCAATCCCGCTTAATCAAAGATTCGGAAAGGTCTCCGATTTGAGCGAGTACCCCTAAAAGCAGACCTAAAAAAAGCAGCCGCCACACTGAAAAACCCAGTAAGAATCCTTTGCAGGCCAAAGCCACAAAAATGCTGAACAACAGCCCCGCTACTGTTCCCTCCACCGTTTTCTTTGGACTAATCCGGGGGATCAGGCTATGCCGGCCGAATTTTGTACCTACGATGTATGCGCCGATGTCTCCGGATTTAGTGACCAAGATTAAAAACCCGACCAGTTCCCGGCGAAACATTTCCGTTCCCATAGGCATGGCCCTAATCCTGATAAAAAAGCTTAAGAACCAGCTGACATAAACCAAGCCAAACAATATTACGGCAATGCTCAATACAGCGCGATTATCGCGTTTGGTAAATTGGACAATAAAGATAAATAAACAAATGGCCGGAATAAACAGGAAGAACCAATCAGTGGGAATTTTGTAATCATAATAGGTGGCCGCGGCTACCAGCGCCCCCAGGATGATACCCAGTTTTTTATTCAGCCCGATTTGTTTATTTTTTTCAATGATCGTAAATAATTCATTTAAGGCCAGGATAATAAATACAGCAACCAACAAGGCAAAGGCCCACCCCGGAGCAGCGAAAAGAATTAAGGCTGAAATTACCGTAATAATTATACCGCTTGTGATCCGCTGGATAAACATCTTAACTAAATCCCTCTTCTTTTCTATCTACCAAACCTTCTTTCCCGCCGCTGATAATCCAAAACAGCTGCTAATAAATCTTCTTTCTTGAAGTCCGGCCAGAGTTTATCAGTAAAATAAAATTCGCTATAGCTGATCTGCCAGAGAAAAAAATTACTTATTCTGTACTCACCGCTGGTGCGGATTAATAGGTCCGGGTCGGGCAGGTCTCTGGTATAAAGATAGGATGAAAAAATTTCTTGGTCAATCTGGTTAATTTGCAATCTGCCCTTGTTGAGGTCTTGGGCAATGGCCCGGGCGGCATTAACTATCTCTTCCCGGCCGCCGTAATTTAAGGCTAAATTAAGAATCATCCGGGAATTTTTTTCTGTCGCTTTAGTGGTTTTGTCTATCTGCTGAATGAGAGCCTGCGGCAACTTAGCGCGTTCTCCGGAAACTACCAGCCTAATTTTATTTTTATTCAGGTCTTTTAAACGGCTCTTTAAATACTGTTTGAGTAATTTCATTAACGTCATTACTTCTTTTTTAGGGCGCTGCCAATTTTCTGTGGAAAAGGTATACAGACTTAAGACTTTAACACCCAACTCCAGGCACCCCTTAATCGCCTCTTCTACGGCCACGCCTCCGACGCGATGGCCCTCGATTTTGGCCAGGCCTTTTTGTTCGGCCCAGCGGCCATTGCCATCCATAATTATTGCGATATGCCTGGGGATTCGTTCCCTATCACCTACCACCTATCACCTACCACCTACCACCTTAATAAATATAAACAAGGGGGACATTTTATCCCCCTTTTTGACTTTTCTTAAAACTATACCGGCTTACTTCCTGAAGCCGTCACTTTACATACTTACCCTCAGAGCCCTGTTTTTCCTTGGGCATTCTCTCGGGCAAGATAACAATCTCTACTCTTCTGTTTTCCTGTTTGCCCTCTGCTGTCTCGTTGCTGGCTACAGGATGAAATTCTCCGTAGCCAGTCGCCGAGAGGCGTTCCGGAGAAATGTCTTTTTGAATCAAATAGTGCAAGACACTGGTCGCCCGGGCGGTAGAAAGCTCCCAATTAGACTTCCAGCCGGAATATTTAATCGGTTGATTGTCGGTGTGCCCTTCGATGCCGATTTGGCGGTCTCGGACATTTTGCCGGCAGACCCTGGCTACTTTATCCAAAATTGAATAGGAGTCCACACGTAATTTGGCCTTGCCCGCATCAAACAGTACATTGTCTACGAAGGTAATCACCAAACCCTTCTCTTCCAAGCCTAATTTCACTTTTTTCTCATCGATCTCTTTGCGTAAGCTCTTTTCTAAGGCGTTATAGGCGTTTTGCAGCTTAAGATATTCTTCTTCAGTCATCTTCAACCGATCTATTTCCGCGCTTAAAGAGGCGATCTTCTCCATATCGCTGGTATGCCTTTTCTGCAGCACTACCGTACACCCCGATAAGGAACTGGCTAAAACACCTATAGCCAAAATTACCACGGATAACTTAATCGCTGCGCTCATCTTTAAGCCCTCCTTTTGATTTAAATACCACTTTTTCAATATAGCACTCTGTGCATTTCAAGTCAAGTTAAAAGTAGATTCTGCTTATTTTACCAAGCTATTGTGCACCACAAACGAAGCGAATACCAACGAGACCATGGACATCAACTTAATCAAGATATTTAGGCTCGGCCCCGATGTATCTTTAAAAGGGTCCCCTACAGTATCACCTACTACACTGGCCTTATGGGCAAAAGAGCCCTTTCCACCATAGGCTCCCTCTTCAATATATTTTTTGGCGTTATCCCAGGCGCCTCCGGTATTGGCCATCATTACCGCCAGCACAAACCCCGAAACTAAGGCCCCGGTAAGCATACCTAAAGCCGCTTCTACTCCGGCCAACAAACCCATTAATAAAGGCGCCAGAATCGCCAACAGAGACGGTAAAATCATCTCTTTTTGAGCTGTGGCTGTAGCAATATCCACACAACGAGCACAATCTGGCTGGGCCGCACCCTGCATTAAGCCGGTGATCTCCTGAAATTGCCTGCGTACCTCAACTACGATTTTA
>JAFGCM010000014.1 GCA_016932635.1 Candidatus Omnitrophota bacterium | reverse complement strand
CCCTGGGAGCAGATTTTTTACGGTGAATTTGACGGCCGCCGCCGCAAGCGAGTACTGGTAAAAATTATTGGAGAATAAAGGGGGAACTGTGGAGAGTTTTGAGTGTTTTGCTAACAGAGTAAGTGTGCGGGAATATTTGGATAAGCCGGTGGATAATGGCTTATTGGAAAAGATAATTGATGCCGGACGGCGTGCGCCCACGGCCAGATGTGTTGAGCCTTGGGAATTTGTGGTAATTCGCAATAAGGAAGTATTGAAAAAGCTGGCAGAGTTAGCGCCCAATGGAAAATTTTTAAAAGATGCCGCCTGTTGCCTTGCCATTTTTTGTCAGGAGACTAAATATTACCTTGAAGACGGCTGCGCGGCTACCGAAAACATCTTATTGGCCATTGCCGATTTAGGCTTAGGGGCCTGTTGGGTGGCCGGAGACAAAAAGCCCTATGTAGATGATGTGGCTAAGTTGGTCAATGCACCAGAGGGTTTAAAACTGGTGAGTTTGATTTCTCTGGGCTGGCCGAAGCAGCAAATTAAGCAAAGCAAAAACCGTAGCTTAAAGGAAGTTTTACACTGGGAGAAGTTCTAAAACAACTTAGGAGGTAAAATGTTTAAGAATATTTTAGGACAGGTGTTTCTGGGCAATCGATTGTACGACTATTTGTTTGCCTTAGTCCTATTTGCTTTAGGATTTTTGGGCATTAAGTTGGTAGTCTTGGCCTTAATTAGGCGGATTAAGAGCTGGGCGGCAAAGACCAGAACTACTCTTGATGATTTCTTGGTTCAACTTTTTGAGCAGGTAGTTTTGCCGGCGCTTTATTTCGGAATATTCTATTTGGCGCTCGGGACCTTAACTCTGGCGCCGCTTTTAACCAAAATAATTAATCTCCTGGGTGTGGCGGTGTTGACCATTGTGGTGGCCCGGCTGGTTTTAGAGCTGGCCAATTACTGGATTAAGCTGTACTGGGTGAACAGAGGAAAAGATACCACTTTAGAGCGCAGTTTAAAAGGTATCTTTATTGTAATGAAGATAGTAGTCTGGGGCCTGGCGGTTGTATTTTTCCTGGATAATTTAGGCTTTAAGATTACCTCTGTCATTGCCGGATTGGGAATTGGTGGTGTAGCCGTGGCCTTAGCCGCCCAGGCGGTGTTAGGAGACTTATTCAGCTATTTTGCCATTTTATTTGACCGGCCGTTTGAAATTGGCGATTTTATTATTGTGGGAGACCTGTTGGGTACGGTTGAATATGTCGGGATTAAAACAACCCGAATCCGCAGCTTAGGCGGAGAGCAGCTGATTTTTTCCAATAGCGACCTGACTAATTCCCGGGTGCGCAACTATAAACGGATGGATAAAAGAAGGGTATTGTTTAAGTTGGGAGTTACCTACCAGACCCCGGTGGCTAAGTTAAAGAAGATGCCGGCAATCATCGCAGGTATTATCAAAGGTGTTAAAGATACTGTCTTTGACCGGGCGCATTTTTTCTCCTATGGGAATTTCAGCCTGGACTTTGAAGTGGTCTATTATGTGATTGGCGCTGATTACAACAAGTATATGGATATTCAACAGGAGATTAATTTTGCCATCAAGGAGGCCTTTGAGAAAGAGGGGATTGAATTTGCCTATCCTACCCAGACCCTCTATGTAGAAAAATAGATTAACGAATATTCCTAACAAATAAGCCCCGGTGAAGAGATTTTCACCGGGGCTTATTATTTTTCTATAATTTCCTCTTGACAAGAGCCGACAATTAGGATATACTTCACATTGTAAATAGTTAAATTATTGAACTATTTCTAAAATGAATATTTTAAAAAAGGAGTACGCAAATGCTTAATTATCAAGGCGTTACAGTAAAAGGTAGGGATTTTGGGGAGGAGGCGGCCAGGATTCTTCCCAGTATTATGCGGGAATTTACCCGCAGGCAAAAGGACATTTTTTCCCAGAGTTTTTTGACGCTGCCCCAGATAGTACTCCTTGATTTTTTATTCGAGCAGGGCGCAAGCCAAATGAGCGAGCTGGCCAAGGCCCTGAATTTTACGCTGAGCGCAGCCACGGCCGTTGTGGATAAGATGGTTAGGCAAAGACTGATCAAAAGAGAGCATTCCAGTGAGGACCGCAGAGTGGTTAGGGTCAGCTTATTAAATAAAGGCAAGCAGCTTGCCCGGCAGGTGCGCCAGGGCAGGCGCGAATGCGCCAATGAGCTGTTTTCTGCGCTGTCTGAGCAGGAAAAAAATGAATATATCCGGATGTTAAAAAAGGCCTATCTTAATTTGACCCATAAAGAAAATGAGGAAAAATAGAAAGATCTTATTAATTTTATTTCTTATTGCCTCACTTGGCTTAGGCGGCAGTTATTCAGGCTTAGCCGAGGAGGAACAGCAGCTTTCCTTTGAGCAGTGTATTCAACTGGCCTTGAAGGGCAGTTATGAGGTGCGCCTGGCGGAGCTGGATTATTTAATTGCCGAGACCAATTTGGGCGTAGCCGAGGCAATTTACGATACAATTTTAGAGGCCGAGATTAGCTACGAGCGCGATAAAAGAAAACAGTTGTCTATTTTTGCCGGTGAAGAGCAAACTACCAATACTTACTCTATCGAGGCCACCAAGAAGCTCCCTTCAGGCGCTAAAGCTACGCTTTCCTTTGATGATACGCGCAACTTTAGCGATTCGAGTTTCGTCTCACTTAATCCGGCCCATTCTGCTGAGCTTACTTTCGAGGCCGAACAGCCTTTAGCTAAAAACGCCTTTGGCTATATTGACCGGCGCAATGTCTCGGTGACGCGCTTAGCTATCCAAAACGCCGACTTAGACACCAAGGAAAGGATCGAGCAGATGCTGGCTGATGTAGAGAGTGCTTATTGGCAATGGGCCTTTGCCAAAAGGAGCCTGGACATTCATCACGATATTTTAGAGAAGGCTAAAAGACTGCACGCGGTCAATGCCAAAAATTACGATTTAGGCCTGATTGAACGAGGCGACTTTTTGGGCTCCGAGGCTAATGTCTTAATCAGAGAAAAGGATCTCAAGATTGCTGAGAATCAATATCGGCGCAGTGAGGAAAAGATTAAGTTGCTGATGAATGTGCGCGCCGACTCTCGTTTTTATCCTGAAGACAGCTTGGAATATAAGAAGCGGCAAGTTGATTTAGAGGAGTCTCTAAAGGAGGCTTTTATCTACAGGCGCGACTACCAAAAGGCTAAACGGGAAATAGAAATTAAAGGACTGGTCTTAGAGACCAAGGAAAATGCCCGTTGGCCGGAGATTGACCTGGTAACTACTTTTGCCGCCAATGGGGTGGAGCGCAGGCTGGGTCACTCCAGCAGTGATATTTTTACCGATAGTGACAACTATTATTCTGCCGGCATAAAATTTTCTTTTCCGCTGGAGAATAATTTGGCCCAGAGCGAATACTCCCGGGCTGTCTACGCACAGGAAAAAACCATTATCAGTTTAAAAAATATCGAACGCTCAATAGTTACCGAGGT
>JAFGCM010000013.1 GCA_016932635.1 Candidatus Omnitrophota bacterium | reverse complement strand
GGCCTGATCCGCAGCAATCACGCTGGGGGCCACCTTAATTCTTTTTTCCATTATTCCCTTCCTTATTTACGCCTTATCTTTTATTCGACATCAAAAGATAGATCCGGCTTAAATCCTCTAAACTGACCACTCCTGCTACCTTCTGCTGATTAAGGACAACAATGGCCTTAATCTGCCACTGCTCCATTAAACGCTGGGCCTTAATCAAAGGTTCATTCAGCCCCACCGTAGGAAAATCCCGCCGCATTACATCCTGCACCAATGCCTGGATGCCAAAGCGGTGCATCGCCGAAAAGACATCCGCGCGGGTCAACAGGCCCACGAGCTTACCTTTATCTACGACCGGAAAATCTTCCTGATGACTGTGCAGAGTAAAGGCTAATACTTCCGATAACGGCGTTAGCGAGGTGACGCTGATAAATTGCTCAGGCAAAACATCCTTGACCAAGAATTTCCCTAAGGTAAAACGTAATTCTACCTGCATCCCTTCCTGGGAAGCGGCTATAAAAATAAAAAAAGCAATAATCACTAAAATTATATTTGGCGGAGTGGAAAGTAGCCCCAAAAAACCGAATAAAACCGCAAAGGTATGGCCAAAACCTACGGCAATGCGGGTGGCCTTGGCGTAATCCATTTTCCTGGCCAAAAATGACCTTAATACCCTTCCGCCGTCCATAGGAAAGGCGGGCAGGAGATTAAAAATAGCCAGAATCGGATTAATCCAAAAGGCATAGGCAAAGGTCTGGGGCCAACTTTCTAGCCCCGGATCAAACAAATTTTCCCGGCCTAAAATAAAATAAAGCGGCAGAAACAATACCAGCGCCAGCGTAATATTGAATAATGGTCCGGCAATAGATATTTTAAATTCCTCGCCCGGCTCATCCGGAATAGACTGCATTGCCGCTACCCCGCCGATGGGTAGCAAAATAATCTGGTCTACCTTGACGCCAAAATGCCGGGCCTGCAGACTATGGCACAACTCATGAAAAGTAACACAGCAAAAGACCAACAAAATCAAAAGCACCCCGCGCAGGCCATAGACGTAATCGTTGAACTGAATTAACAGCGAATAAAAGACAAACAGCGGTAAAAGAAAAAACAAGATATGGACTCTAATGGAAATGCCGAACAGCTCAAAAATTTTAACTGAAGCCTTCAATTTAAGAATTTAACCTTTCTTGAATGCGCCCTTTATCCTGATCGGCTAAGGGCCCGATCAGGGCAAGATGTAGATTGTTTCTCGTGAATATGTCGTTGGCCAGTTTAGCTAAATCAGCGGCGGTTATCTTCTTTACTTTGCGCACTACTTCCTGGGCCCGGATAAATTTATTCAAAGAAACAAAGTGCTCGCCCAGCCAAAGCATGTGCTCCGCTGTATCCTCCAGGCTTAAGCTTAATTGACCCAGATAATATTCTTTGGCCCGTTTGAGCTCTTCCTGCGTTATCTTGTTTTTCTTAATTTCTTCCAGTTGTTCTAAAATCACCTCGAAAGCCAAAGCTACCCTTTTATTATCTACTCCGGCATGCACGATAAATGCCCCGGTATCCTTCAATAATTTCACGGACGTGCCGATGGCATAGGCCAAGCCTCTTTTTTCGCGCACTTCGTGAAATAACCGGCTGGACATATTTGCGCCCAAAACAACATGCAAAAGACCCAGGCAATAACGCTCGGGATGATTTCGGGCCAAACTGCGCAGCCCCAAGGCTAAATGCGTCTGCTCGATATCCTTATCCTGAAACTTGACAGTGGAATGGGCCGCTGTTAAGCCGGCAGCGCTAAATTCGTTGGATTGCGGCTTACCTGGCGCAGAAATGTATTTTGCGCATTGCTCAACAATATCTTGATGTTTTAAATTTCCGCAGCAAACCACCACCATATTGTCCGGTTGATAAAAGTGCTGTTTAAAAGAAAGGAGGTCTTGTCTTTGCATCCGGCCGACTGTGTCAGTCTCTCCGGCAATATTGCGGCCTAAAGGATGTCCCGGCCAAAGCAGCTCGGTCAAAAGCTCCATCACGAAATGGGCCGGCAGGTCTTTATACATCCTGATTTCTTCCAAAATCACCCGGCGTTCCATTTCAATGTCTGGGGCGTCTAAACGGGCATTAAGCACCATATCGCCTAAGGCGTCTAAGGCCGGACCGATATACCTTCCCGGCACCTTAGCCAGATAACAAGTTATTTCTTCGGAAGTAAATCCATTTAACGAACCGCCGATTCCTTCAATCGACTGTTTCAGCTCATCACAACTGCGTTTCGCTGTGCCCTTAAACAGTAAGTGCTCCAAAAAATGGGCAATGCCGTTTTGTTCTTTGGCCTCATACCTTGAACCTACCTTCAGCCAAATGCCCACAGAAACAGAAACGCGGCTTGGCATCTGGTGGGTCACCACAGTTAAGCCATTATTTAGTCTAGTCTTTTTGTACATTTTGGGCATCCAAATAACTCTGTAAAATCAACTGGGCCGAAAGTTGATCAATTTTCTTTTTACGTTTCTTACGGGAAAGATCCCCTTGCAACATTATCCGTTCTGCCTGCAGTGTGGTTAAACGTTCATCCCAGAGCTTAATCGGCAGGCTAAGATGTTTCTTCAAATCATCTAAGAAGCGGCCAATCGCTTGAGTTTGCTTTCCTAAGCTGCCATCCATATTGAGCGGCATTCCTACAACAATTTCGCCCACGCCACTGTCCCGAATAATTTCGGCAAGCAGAACCATATCTTCATCCGGATTCTTGCGCCTGAAGCTGGGCCGGCCTTGCGCAGTCAAGCCTAATTCATCGCTGATCGCCAGGCCAATATTTTTCTCTCCAACATCTAATGCCAGTATCCGCATCTTATTAATAAATTACAAACAATATACAATACCAAAATTACAAATTTATCATAAAAAATAATTTAAATTTTTGTTTATTGTATATTGTGATTTGTTTGTGATTTGGAATTTGTCTATTGTAATTTTTTATTATTTTGCTACTACAGGTATTTCTTAAACCGCTGATCTTTTTCTAAAGCATGGGTAAGCTTCTTGACATCTTGGGCCTGGTCTTTCCGGCAAACTAAAGTAGCCGAAGGCGTGTGCACGATTACTAAATTATGCACTCCCAAAGTAGCAATCAGGTGTTTATCGCCGCTGAAGATGACCGAGTTTTTGGTCTTAATTCCTTTATGTAGGCCGGACACCACATTGCCCATGCCGTCAGGGCGCAAGATTCCCTGGGCCAGGCTTTGCCAGGAACCCAAATCCCGCCAAAGGAAATTACCCACGACCGCATAAATGTTGCGCGCCTTCTCCAAAATACCGTAATCGATGGAGATGTTTTTAAACCGGCGGTACGCTTTAACTAATTGAGCGCTGTATTGCCTCCGGCCAAATGCTTTATCTATATTCTCTAAGCCGGCGTAGGTTTTGGGTAAATACTTTTTAAACGCCTCTAAGATAGCTGCGGCCTGCCAAACAAAAATTCCGGCATTCCACAGATAATTTTTATTTTTAAAAAACCTCTGAGCGCTTTTTAAGTTCGGCTTCTCTGTAAATTTTTCTACTTTATATATCCTGCTGTTTTGAATTTTTCCTCGGCGCCTTGCTATTTTCAGGTATCCATACTCTGTAGCCGCACGATTAGGGCGAATACCCATTACTACCAGGGCATTTTGCTCCCGGGCCCTCTTACAGGCATCCCGGATGGCCTGCCAGATCAGCTTTTTTTGCCCAAAAATTTGATCGCTGGATAAAACTACCATTAAGGCCTGGGGGTCGGCTTTTTTAACCGTCACTGCCGCCCAGCCAATGGCAGCAGCTGTATTTTTGGCTAAAGGCTCGGCTAAAATATTCTTCCTCGAAAGCCCAGGCAGTTGACGACAGAGGCCCTGAAGGTGTTCTTGATTGGTCACCAGCCAAATTCTTTCCCGGGGAATTTGCGGCCGTAATATCTTCAGGAGATTCTCAAGCGGAGAATAGCCTTTAGCGATACAAAGCAGTTGTTTGGGAAATTTCTTCCGGGATTGGGGCCAGAACCTGCTGCCCCATCCGCCGGCTAAGATTACCGCGTGGATCATATGGCCTTTCTCAAACTGGATACAAACCTAGTTACTCTCTGCACCAAATCCTTCTTACCCAGATGCTTTTCTATGACTTTAATGATTGCGCTGCCCACGATCACCCCATCAGCCACCCGGGCCAGACTTTTAGCTTGAGCGCTTCCGGAAACCCCAAAGCCGACACAAACCGGTTTTCTGGTTAAGCCTTTTAGCTGACGCAGTCTACTAATTAATTCGGGGGGGAGTTTTTTCCTCATCCCGGTAGTTCCGGTTAAAGAGACATAATAAATAAACCCGGTAGAACTAGCCGCAATCCGTTTGATCCTGGAGGCGCTGGAAGTAGGGGCCAAAAGAAAGATGGTGGCAAAATTATTCATTTTTGAAATTTTTATTAAGTCCCCGGCCTCCTCCACCGGCAAATCCGGGACCACTACACCATCGGCTCCTGAGTTTTTGGCAGCTTGCACAAAATTTTTAAGCCCAGCGTGAAAAATAATATTATAATAAGTCAACAGCACAATGGGCAGCTCTATTTTTTTCCTTAACCTTTTAATCAGCTTAAAGATAACGCCCAAATTTACTTTGTTTCTCAAGGCCCGCCGGGAGGCCGCCTGAATTACCGGCCCATCAGCCAAGGGGTCGGAAAAAGGAACGCCCAATTCCAAAATATCCACGCCTAAACGTTCAAAGGCCAAGGCCAATTTCTCCGTGGTGGATAAATTAGGGTCTGCCGCCGTAATAAAGGCAACGAAGGCCTTCTTTTTCTCGCGGCGCAATTGTCTAAATTTACCGTCAATGCGATTAAATTTTTTATTTTTCATTTTAAGTTTTTCATTTTAAATTTTTCATTCTTGATAATGTCCACGTCTTTGTCCCCCCGTCCGGAAAGACAAACTACAACCAGTGCGCCTGGCTTAATTTTAGGAATAAGCTTTTTCAGATAGGCCAAGGCATGCGCAGATTCTAAAGCCGGAATAATCCCTTCCGTTTCACAAAGCAGCCTAAAGCCCCCCAGGGCCTGCTGGTCGGAAACAGAAACATATTCGGCCCGGCCCGTGGCTTTATAATAGGCGTGCTCCGGCCCTACGCCCGGGTAATCTAGGCCGGCAGCAATAGAATGAGCGATGTTTACTTGGCCGTCTTTATCCTGCAAAAGATAACTTTTGTTGCCATGCAAAACACCTAAATTTCCCTTGACCAGCGTCGCCGCATGTTTTTTAGAAGATAGACCTAACCCGGCTGCTTCTACGCCGATAAATTTTACCTTTTTGTCTTTAAAAAAGGGATAAAACAACCCAATAGAGTTTGACCCTCCGCCGACACAGGCGACTAAATAGTCGGGTAGGCGTTTTTCCTGCTTTAAAATCTGTCTTTTGGTTTCCCGGCCAATCACCGTCTGAAAATCGCGGACCATCAAAGGATAAGGATGCGGCCCGACTACCGAACCAATAATGTAATGGGTATTGCGCACATTGGTTACCCAATCGCGAATGGTTTCGTTGCAGGCATCTTTCAAAGTCTGGGAGCCGGAATAAACCGGAATAACGCGCGCGCCTAAGAGCCTCATCCGTAAGACATTTAAGGCCTGCCGTTTGATATCCTCAACGCCCATATAGACATCGCAAGTTAAGCCGAATAATGCCGCTACTGTAGCCGTGGCCACGCCGTGTTGGCCGGCCCCGGTCTCGGCAATAATCCGGGGTTTTTTCATCCGCAGGGCTAACAGCGCCTGGCCCAGGGTATTGTTTAATTTATGGGCGCCGGTATGCAACAGGTCTTCGCGTTTTAAATAAATCTTTGCCCGGGCGCCTAATTTTTTACTCAAGCGCTGGGCAAAATATAAAGGCGTGGGCCGGCCGGCATACTGCCTTAAATAATAACCAAGCTTT
>JAFGCM010000012.1 GCA_016932635.1 Candidatus Omnitrophota bacterium | reverse complement strand
TTACTTTTCTGCCTAACACTAAATCGGTAATCGGGATAATCGCCATATTAAACATATTACTGCCGAAGATATTGCCTAAGGCCATGTCGAAAGAGCCCAGTTTTACCGCCGATAGCGCTACGCTTAGTTCAGGCAAAGAGGTAATGATAGCAATCAGCAAACTGCCTACAAAAGTACCGCCTAAAGCTACTCCAGCAACAGGTATTTGGGCAATTTTATCACCGAGCTTAGAAAGATAAACCGCGGCAGCAACTAAAACTGCGCCGTAAAAGAAAAAACTTAACCAAATCCGCAGGCGATGCTTCAGCTCCCTGGCTTTAAACGAAAACGCTCCGGATGGTTTATTTTTTTCGCTGTGAAAGATTAGATATGCCCCGAAAATATAAACCATTAAAATTAATACTGTTTCCAGATCCAAAAACATCCGCGAGTAGCCGATGCGGGGAATAAACAGGTTGTAAAAAATTATCCCCATTGCTGCCAGGGCAATCAACAAAATGCTCACGCTTGAGCTGATGATATGGACCTGGTCGAAGTTGAACAGCTTTTTTTCCTTAGTAAAGGCTAGATAGATGATCGCCAGAATAGTCAAATTAAACAGGTTGCTGCCGAAAAGGTCACCCAGGGCTAAATCCAACGCTTGGATTTTAGTGGCGCTGATGGTAACCGATAATTCCGGCAGAGATGTAATCACCGCCAAAAACATAAACCCCACAAAACTGCGCCCGAGCTTGGTAATCTGGGCCAGTTTTTCCGCAGCTAGGCAAATTCTGTATCCGGAAAATACGACTATTGCGGCGGCGATGAAAAATTTTATCCAAAGCGTAAACATTTCTTATTTTCCCCCGAAGCGTTTTCTTTCGGCAAGTAAAATAATGTCTTTTAATTCGTCGGTATTGCGGCTACTTAGCCAATGCCGGTCAAAATCCTTATCCTGGGCAACCTGGGCAATGGCCGCTAAGGCCCGCAGGTGAAAATTGCGCTCATCGCGCGTACCCACCAGCATAAATACGGTCTTGACCGGCTGTTGAACTCCGGAAAAGAAAATACCCTGTTTAGCCCGGGCTAAAAGAATGGCAAATTTATGTTTTCCTTCGATAATTACATGAGGAATCGCCAGGCCCGGCCGGATAATAGTGGGCGACTCCTGCTCGCGCTGAATAAACAGGTTGAGCAATACCTCCGGTTCCATCCCTAATTTTCCGGCTAAGAAGCTGCTGGCCTGCTGAAAGAATTCCTCACCCGATAAAGAGCCTTCTAAATCCAGGACTACGCCTTCTTTAATCAGGTGGTCAAATCTATCTTCGACAATCTCATCACGCTCTCGGATGATTGTTTTCAGTTCTTTAGACAGTGCACCCGAAGTTAATTCTTTATTCACCAGGCGCTCAATCACGTGGATTAGGCCGAATTCTTTGATCCGTCGGGCGCCGGTATAAGCGAAATACCAGACCAACCCCGAGGTAATAAATAAGCCGCTAAGCAGCAGAATAAATCTGCCCATTTTAGCCAGTAGGATGCCACAACCCAAAATTCCCAGAATCTGCATCACCGGATAAAGCGGAGAATAAAATTTGGGCTGATAATTCTGAAGTTTGCTCTCCCGCATAATAATTACGGCCAAATTAGTAAAGATATAAAGTATTAATAACAGCTCCGAAGCCAGCTTAACCAACAATTCCAATTTCAACAAAGAAACGGCGGCCAGCATAAAGGCCCCGGTAAATAATATGGCATAATGGGGTGTGGCAAACCTGGAGTTAATCCGCTCGAAGAACCGCGGTAGCAACTTGTCCCTGGCCATCGCCAGGGGATAGCGCGAGGCCGAGATAATACCGGCATTGGCGGTAGTAATAAAGGCCAGGATTGCGGCCAGGGCCATAATGATTATACCCCAGGCTCCCGCAGAAACCCCCGCTGCATCCGAAATCGGAGTCAGGCTCGCCTGCAATTTATCCTGGGCGAGCAATCCGGTAGTGATGAAAACCACTAAGGCATAAATTATTCCCACCAAAACCAGCGCAAGAATCATTCCTATGGGAATTGTGCGTGTAGGATTCTTTATTTCCTCGGCGATACTGGCAATCTTGGTTAGGCCGGCGTAAGAGATAAACACAAAACCGGCAGTAGCAAAAACTGAAGCCGTGCCAAAAGGGGCAAACGGCGTGTAGCTGGCAATATTAATTTTGGGAAATCCCGCAAAAATATAAAATATCAGCGCAACAAATAATCCCGATACCAAAATAACCTGTGTGCGCGCGGCCTCTTTAATGCCAATGATATTAAGGATGATGAAGATGATACATAAGGCAAACGCTACAGCTTCTATCGGAAAAGAAACCACCAATCTGACATAAGCGGCCATACCTACCAAGGCAAAGGCAGCCTTCAGGCTCAAAGAAAACCAGCTGCTTAAGCCGCCAATCACTCCGGCAATGGAACCCATACTCCGGGAGATGTAGAAATAGTCCCCGCCTGCCCGCGGCATCGCCGTAACCAGCTCGGCCATACTAAAAACCGTAGGCAAAGCAATAAAAGAAGCTAAGATATAAGAAAGGAATAAGGCCGGCCCGACCTTGGCTGAAGCCAGGCCCGGTAAAATAAACAGTCCCGAGCTAATCATTGCGCCAGAGGCAATGCAAAACACATCCAAAAGCCCTAAGCCTTTTTTTAACTTTTCTTGCATGGGTTGTGTTATGGATAGATACTTCGCTCGCTATTTTGCTTGTCGCAAAATTACGCTCGCTCAGTATCCGTTACAATTTTCCTTGTCGGAAAATTGTAACGGGTAGTCGTGGACGATAGGCGAACCCAACAACCCATTGAGATACCGCTACTTATAAAAATTCATCGTAAGCGCAGTATGGGTTGGATGATCGCCCTTGGCGAACCCATTTTCAGTAAACCGACAAAAACTAAAGAACCAACGACTTTGGAACCATATTACGACTATGTAATTTAGCGGCTACTAGCTTTTTTCCCAGAAAAGTTCTCCGGAAGCACTTATAACAAGAAGGCGTACAAATTGGCTCCTCCAAGAATTATTATTCGACAAAAATGCGTCAATTTCCTTCTGCCCTTTGCCTCGCGGATACTTTAAATAATCATCAAAATACACCAACAACGCAGTCATATCCGGGTAATTCTTGCCTTCTGTTTTACGATCTATTAATTCCATCAATCTCAGCCCACTGCTTATTGTTAATAAAATGCTTCTGAGCCATTTTGGGCTCCCTCTTGGGTTCGCGTCCACCAAATTTGCTTTGCAAATTTGGCGAGACCTCTCCAAAATCATAGATTTTGGAGGGTCCACACTCACGCTAATTGTTGACTAAAAAACATTTCTTTTATTCTTCTGCGTCCTGTTGTGGACTTATAGAATCTTTCTTTTTGCCTTGCCTCTTTAAGCGTTTCGAAAGATTCCGTATGAATTATGTCGTATGGCCGATACGGCCGTGATGCTTTAACCCTGCCGGCATTATGCATTTCCAGACGTTTATTAACATCGTCGGCAACACCCGTATAGGTTCTGACTTGTGCTTCATTCAGAAGAATGTAAACGTAATGCATTTTGTAACCTTATGGCGGATCCGCCTCGCCAGCTTCGCTGGCGGGTGAGATCTCGCCATTTTTCGCAAAGCGAAAAATGGCGGAGGAGAGAGGATTCGAACCCCTGAGGCACCTTACGGCACCTAACGGTTTTCAAGACCGCCGCTTTCAACCGCTCAGCCACTCCTCCAATACATTGAATTATGAAAGTAGATTTTGAGTATCTTATTTATTTCCTTTGTCAATCTTAACGGAAGATAATATATGCTTATTGCATTGTGCATTACAAAAAAAGTTGTGAATATACAGTGTTAAAAATACCTTTACAAACCTGGAAGGAGAATTTAGAGAAGTTCATCCAAGAAAAAGAATTAAATAAAGCGCTCATTCCAAAGGCGAGTAATAAAACATTACTAATATAAATAAAACTAATAGAGAATAAATACTGAATT
>JAFGCM010000122.1 GCA_016932635.1 Candidatus Omnitrophota bacterium | reverse complement strand
TGGACTCTGCTGAGTCACCGACGAAGCAGAGTAACACTGGCTTGAAATCATTCAACCCGAATGGGGAATGATTTATCGCAACTACACAAAAGAACAGTGGATTCTGGCTGAGCTCCTGCGAAGCCAGAATCTGGTTTCCGACAAGGAAAAATTATTTTAATTAAAATGCGAAATTACAAAAACTCAAAGATAATCCTGCGTTCTGCTTTCTATTTTCTTCTTTCTACCTTTTTAGTCGGCTGTGCCACTGCTCCGACGGGCCGCTTGGCGCGCATTCAGGAACGAGTAACCATCGCTGGGGCAGATTATGTTCCGGCCCAGGCGCTGGCTCAAAGTTTCGGCTTAGATTATCAATGGGACCAGATTACTAAGAAGGTAATTCTTCAGAAGGATGAGCAAGAAGCCAGATTTATGGCCCAAAGTTATGTTGCCCTGTTAAATCAAAACGCGCGCACAATGGATAAGCCGGCCCAGCTTTATCAGGGTAGCTTGGTTATCCCCGCTACGTTTGTACGCACTAATCTTAGTCGATTTTTTCAGCAGGAATATATTGAGCAAAGGGAAATTGCTAAGGTAAGCGGGGATTTTCCGATTAAGACTGTGATTCTCGACGCCGGACACGGCGGCAAAGATCCCGGGGCAATCGGCCGCCGGGGTTTAAGAGAAAAAGATGTAGTCTTAGACATTTCCCAGAGATTAAAAAAGAAATTAAATAATTACGGTGTTAAGGTGATTATGACCAGGGAGACTGATAAATTCGTTTCGCTGGATGAACGCAGTAGAATTGCCAATGCCAATACCCGCAGCGCCGACTTTTTCATCAGCGTCCATGCCAATGCCTCGCGCTCAAAATGGACGAGCGGCGTTGAGGTATTTTATCTTTCTGAATCTATCGACGACAACTCGCGCTCGTTAAACGCGCTCAAGGATTGCGGATTAAATATTAAAGATGGCTTTTCCGGGAAAAACACCCAGGCCATTATTATGGATTTACTTTTGAGCGAATACAGGAGGCAGTCCAAAAAGTTGGCCCGTTTTATCTGCAACTCCATCAGTAAGGATTTAAATCAGAAAAACCGGGGCATTAAAGAGGCGAGGTTTTATGTTTTAAAGGCCTATATCCCGGCCATCTTGATTGAAGTCGGCTTCATCAGCTCACCAGCTGAGGAGAAGAAATTGCAGCAGGGCTTTTATCGGGAAAAAATAGCCCAGGCAGTTGCCGACGGTATTGTTGAATATAATCGCTGTTTTGACAAAACTCGCAGCGTGCGCTACTAACTATGTCTAAAAGAGACCGACCTATAGGCATTTTTGATTCCGGAATCGGCGGGTTAACAGTAGTCAGAGAAATAATTAAACAACTGCCCGATGAGGACATCATTTATTTTGGCGATACCGCCCGGCTTCCTTACGGCAATAAATCAGCCGAGACGGTAACTAGATTTTCCATAGAAAACACCAAATTTTTACGAAAGTTTGGCGTAAAATTTATCGTCGTTGCCTGCAATACCTCATCCAGCGTATCTTTGCCGACATTAAAAAGAAGATTCAACGTTCCGATCATCGGGGTAATTACTTCGGCGGTGCGCAAGGCAGTTGAGCTTTCCCAAGCAGCCCGCATCGGGATTATCGGCACGCGGGCCACTATAGCTAGCAGTTGTTATCAGGGTGAGATTAAAAGAATTAACCCCCGGTTTAAATCCTTTGCTGTAGCCTGCCCGTTATTTGTACCTTTAGCGGAAGAGGGCTGGACGGATGATCAGGTGACGCTGGAGGTAGCCCGCAGATATTTAAGACCGCTTTTGGCTAAAGACATCGATACCCTAATCTTAGGCTGTACCCACTACCCGTTATTAAAAAATATCATTACTAAGGTAATGGGTAGAGATATCAAATTTGTCGATTCGGCGGAGGAGACCGCCAAAGAGGTAAAAAACTTTTTACTAAAAAACCAACTTTATACCAGTCGTAATTCCCATCCTCGGATTTGTAAATTCTACGTTTCCGATGAGCCGGCAGTGTTTAAGAAAGTGGGCAAAAGATTTTTAGGCAAAACCATAAAATCGGTAAAAAAAGTTTGCATCAACTAACCAACAATGACAAAGCTATATAGCATAAAAGTAGACTCCCCCTTCAGTGCGGCGCATAATCTGCGCGGCTATTGCGGCAAATGTGAGAAGCTGCATGGTCATAATTGGCAGGTGGAAGTAGAGTTGGCTGCAGAAAAACTAAATTCCCTGGCTATGGTTTGCGATTTTAAGGACATCAAGAAACAATTGGCTAAGGTGTTGCAAAAGCTCGATCATCAGATGCTGAATAAGCTGCCTTATTTTAAGAAAAATAATCCCACTTCCGAAAAAATTGCCGAATTTATTTTTTATGAGTTAAAACAGGCCATTAAGGCCAAAGGGATTATGTTAAAACTGGTTCGGGTTTGGGAGACCGCGAGCTCCTCGGCCACTTTCAGCGAAAAATAACTTTGAGAAAAAAAGCTGTAGTGCTTTTATCCGGCGGTATTGATTCGGCAACCTGCCTGTATCTGGCCAGAAAAAAGGGGTTGGCAACCTTTTGTTTAATCTTTGATTATGGCCAAAGACACCTGCGGGAAATTAGGCAGGCTAAACAGATTGCCCGCTTAGCAAAATCCGCATACTTAGTG
>JAFGCM010000121.1 GCA_016932635.1 Candidatus Omnitrophota bacterium | reverse complement strand
ATTGGAGACCATATAAGTATGCCATATAATAGGTGGGAAGTCAAATATATTTTGGAGTATAACTTATTGGTAATAAAGGAGTTGCAATATGAAACCATAAAAAATATAAAAAATCACTTGGTTGCAACCTATTGATAATAAAAGAGTTATGCTGCAGAAATTACGGCAGTCAGCTTGGTTTGCCAGATTCTTTCTAATTTAAACGGCCAAAAAGGTAGGATTACTGTCTGTTGATAATTGCGCTCAAAACCCGATTCTGAAGCCGAGACAGTCTCTAAAGGAAAACTCCAAAGATTGGGCTGCTCTTTAAAGGAAAAACTAGCAGGTAGCGAAATATTAAACTCAACCGCAAAAATTACCTCAAGCGGCTCAGCGCTTAAGTTCTCCAGTGTGTAGGAAATATCAAGCTGGGCAGCTTTATCGTTTAAACATACTTCTTTGGTGATACTAACAGGGACCGCCCGACCGCGATAACTCACCCTTCCCTGTCTTTTTAAAATAACAGAAATGCTGTGCCAGTCTTTTCTATGTTTAAGCGAATATTCACCGTCAACAAAATCACCCAGCTCTTC
Source organism: Candidatus Omnitrophota bacterium (assembly GCA_016932635.1). Classification (GTDB taxonomy): domain Bacteria; phylum Omnitrophota; class Gorgyraeia; order JAFGHF01; family JAFGHF01; genus JAFGCM01. The sequence continues at coordinate 8,763 of JAFGCM010000121.1, read as the reverse complement.
ATACTGGGCATCCCGGAAGGCCTCAAAAGTGGTACCACTGGGCAAGAAGTGATCCAAAAGTGAAATTCTCCGGTATGAGTCGTAAATCAAAAATTTCTCCAGGCCATCTTCTTTACTGCGCAATAAATCGTGAATAGAAAAAGGTATCTCATCCCCCAACTTAAATTTTTTCAGGCGCTTGCGGCCAATCTTCTGGTGGTATTCCTCCGGCCTTCTGGTCATCCCATCGGTTAAGTTGAGCGCTTTGGGCCGGTAGTCCATCTCGAAAATCCCCCCGCCCAGCCGCGGAGCGATAAAAACATTGAGGTAAGGATTCTTGACAATCAATTCGTCGCTTCCGTCTTTATCAAAATCCAACACCTCAAGCTCAACCCACGATGAGCTTGACTTTTTCTCAAGCAGGGTCTGGGCGGTAATTAAATTTTGATAGACGCTCTGGCGCAGATGCCCCAGGTATATCCCGCCGAATACGCCATGCCAGTAAGGACAATTACATTGGCCCTTGTAGAGTGAGCGCCGGGCCTCTTGATTATCTTCTTTTGCCTGGCTTAATTTTTCGCTGACATAAAGCATCCGCTGATGCATATTATTGGCTTCGGGATATTTAATAAAGAAGTTATGAAAATCCCCGCCCGACCAGGACATCATCTCCTCGTAGCTTGCCGCCGGAAAATACGAGCTGCCCAGGGCCGGATACTCCGAGATATAGCCGCTAATCGTCATGGTCTTCAGCCAATCTTTATTCTTCACCAGCAAATGGAAAAATTTCTCCAGCCACTTCTTTTTATAAACCCACTGGTGCGTGCCGGGCCAGAGGCCAAACTTTTCTCCGTCATCCACAATGGTGGCGGCAAGGTCTCCTTGGGGCGTGGCTAAACTGCGCAAATAATCAATCGGCTGATGCGGCGCAGAAAAGGGAATGATATACCTTAGCCTCTTGACAATCGGAAACACCGCTAACTTCTGGGCCTCTTTTTCGGTATAATAATAGCCGAGTAAATTTTTTTCTTTGAGCCCGGCATAGCGAAAGTGAAAATCATCCAGCAAAATATATTTTATTCCGCTCTCAACTAAAGAGCTGATTAAATCCGGATCCCAGACCCGCTCGCCGATCCAGCAGCCTTGAGGCTGGTAATTAAAATAGTCCCTGATGAAACTATTGAGCATCCTGATTTGGCCCAGGCGGTCTCTTTGCGGGATAATCGGCAAGACCGGCTCATAGTAAGCGCCGCTTAGGATTTCCACCTGCTTACGCTGGACCATCTGTTTTACTTTTTGCAGGACTATTGGCTCATTCTTAATCAGCCAATCGATCAGGGAGCCGCTGAAGTGGATATTGGCTTTGATCTGGGGAAAGTTATATAGGGTTTCGACGAAGGGACGGTAGCAATCGTGGCTGGCGCGGTTAAACACGCCTTCAAAATTGCCCACCGGCTGGTGATTATGCACACCGAAAAGAAAATTGATGGATTTGGACATCGCCGCCTATTATATCACAAAAAAGGCACGTTGCAAACGTGCCTTTTAAAAAAAATCAAAAGTTATAAGAAGCTTTTTAAGCGCTCTTTTTTCTTGCGCCTACTAACGCTAAGCCGCCCAATAAAAATAACAATCCGCTCACTGGTTCAGGGGTAACGGTAAAGCTGGTAACGCCTGAATAGATATCATTGTCGGCAAAATATCCTGCAGCGTTAATAGTCCAAAGCCCTAACGCACGCACACTGGCCCAATTCACTGGGTCACCTGAAGCACTCTGGCCACTATCTAAAGAAAGCCACAAATCGGGAGCTGTGCCCGGCCCGGTTCCGGTAAAGAAATAACTACTGCTGGGGCTCTGCCACCAACTGGCAGTTGCATTCAAAAATTCACGCGGCAAATGAATGCGCAACCACGGCGTCTCATTCCAGCCAAAGGTATCCACAGTATCGGTATGTTGATCACCATCCGTAGTATGGATATAGAACGTATCAATAGCAAAAGCCTGGCCAGTGAAACTAAAAATCACAAATAACAATACTACACAGCCAATTAATATCCCCTTTTTCATTAAAATTTCCTCCTACTACTATATGGATCCTTTTAACGGTAGAAATACTATATCACCGCCCAAATATCTTGTCAAGACTTTTTTAAAAGTTTTAAAAAGCTTTAGAAACTATACTCTGTTCCTATGGTTACCTCATTCTTATTGTAGCCTAATAAAGTAGCATCAGCCATCGTAGCATCGTCAACAGTTAATTTTGCATCCTTCGTTTCATACTCATATTGACAAAATAGTTCCCAGTTATTCTGAAACTTGCGTGTAGCCTTAAGGCGGATATTATGAATCTTGTTCTCTCGGCCGGAATGAAAAGGATCTATGGTCTCGCTATTGTCTGTAGTATAATCCCGCAGCGTGTAGGCGTATCTTAACAAAAATTGCCACTTATCGACAGGTTGAAAGATAAACTGTATTCCGGGTGAATGTTGGCGATGAGAAATATCAAAGTCAGCATTTGGTTCATCATCATAGGCATTGGCTTCACAGCGCTTAAAAATATAGTAGAGTTTCGCTCTTAATTTGGGATTTAAACGATAGAGTAAACTTAAATTTACCTCATTGGCATGGTTATTATATTCTTTGAAATCGCCATTGTAATCATACTCTTCGTAGCCGTAAATAATCCACCACATTAAGTCATTATTTACCTTGCGCCGGTATTTAAGGGATATCTTATCGCGCTCAAACTTTGTTTTACGGTAGCGATTACCGGAAGTAATATCGCGGTCATAAAGATTTCGCAAAAAGAAATCAGGCACATTTAGATAAGTCAGGCTTAAAAAGTTTTTGTTAAATTCATGCGCCACTTCGGCCTGGTAGCTCTCATAATTTTTTACCGAATTTCTCCCGTAGATATTACCTCTTGCTTTTAGGCTCAATGTTGTTTTTGTGTCCTCGTTAAAATTATTTTTTAAGCTTAATTTCAAGAACAGGCGGGTAATCATATCGTCTATTGAGTCAACATTAGCGAATTTATCCGGATTGGTCCCGGCGTCAAACTCATTCTGGTCGTCATTTGCATATTTAAATACATTGTCATCGTAACCGGTCTCGACGCCAAATGACATATCCCATCGTTTATCTTGGGTCTTCGGGGCGACTGTCAGGACTTGGGCCTCCACCTCTTCTGTGATTTCCTCATCCTGATCTTCCGGCACGCTCATAGACTCATCGTCCGCCCAGCTAAAATAGACATTGGTGCTAAAAACACAGGCAAAAACAAAAATAAACAGCCCCAACAAAATTAACTTTCCCCTTTTACTCATTTTCCCCCTCCTCCTTTTTTCCCATTTCTTTGGAACTTATTTTTATAAACGGCCGGCAAAGTATAGATGCGTCCCTGGGCTCGGCTAATTCAAGACGATAATTATGCTCTCCATGGGGAACCTCGAGCAGAAAAACTCCCTTGATACCGGTCTGCAATCCTTTATCTTCAGAGTAGACCACCTTTGTGGCCCGCTTTACCTGAAAGAAATGTTCGCTCTTAAAATTGTCATCCTCAAACACACTGATTTTATAATCAGACGCTTGACCCATCATATCATTAAATTCCAGCCTGGTCAATAATTTTAAAGCCGCCGGCCCTTGGGCATTGACCTGCAAAGGTAAACCTTTAGAAAAGCGAAAATAGTCTCGTTTGTTGTTTTCCACGTAAAGTGCCACTTTGTCCTTGTATTCTTTGGGCGCAATAAAGTTCCACTGCTTAGCCTTTCTTTCCAAAAGCGCTTGTGGGCTCTGCTTCTCGACCAAAAATCTTAATCTGACCGCCCAATCAAGCTTATTGGTCTCCAAGGAAAATACCAATGTGTGCCTTCCTTCGGGAATGTCCAAGTAGATATTACGAATCTTACCGGGCGTGCGCCCTTCGACATCAACAAAAGTAGATAACAGAGACGGCTTTGCGCTCTTTTTAAAGGCCAGGCCTTCCTGGTCATCATCCATAAATACTTTAATTGTATAGGTCCGTTCAGCAGAAACCGGCGAATCGAAATCAAGCCGGGTAATTACCCTGAGCCGCTTTGGCCCGCTAACTTCCAGAGTAATCGGTTCATCTCGATAAAGCGAGTAATAGGTGAGTTTCTTGTTTTCTACACTAATCGCTGCAGAATCCCGGCAGCTTTTTGGCTTCAGTGTTGTTGATAAACTTTTTGTGGTTTTTCCGTAGGCCAAAATTAACCCCACTGGCAGGATTACCAACAATATCAATTTAGTCACCACCGTTAATAACGATTTTCCGGACAGATTCATTTTATTTTTCCCTTTCTCCTGCGCATCCATGAAGGAAGCAAAAATAAGTCAATCTCCATCAGCACCGCCATTGTGCCCATTAAAGCGGTCATCGCCATGGCGGCAATCTTAACGCTATATTTTTCTTCGTAAAATGTCTGGGCCTCGCCGGGATTGGGCAGTGGAACAGGTAGCTCCGGAAGCCGGTACTCCCGCACTAATTCACGCACCTTCAGCAGGTGAATTATTGGAATACCTCTTTTGGCCATCTGGATGACTACGCCCTTAGTGCCTAAATATTTGCTGTCTAAGCGCCTGGTCAATCCGGGGGGAATTAATGCCCCATTGATACTGCGGCCTAAGCTGGCCACGCTCCCGCCTACGTTTACATATGCCCTAATTGGGCGTCCTTCGGCAAATTTTTTATACAGTTTGATTCTGGCCTCAATATTTTTATCTAAATTGCCCTCATTAATAAAAAGCAGATTGCTGCGCCTGATGGCATCCATCATCAGCTGTTTGGATTCCTCGCTTAATCCGAGACCATTATCTTCTTTGCCGCCTAATGAGGCGGCTACGGAAGCGTTGCTGATTAAACCTTCCCGATGTAAAAGGCTTTCCATATCCACCCAAGACATTTCCGGGTCGGTGGCGCCCCAGCTGGATGCGCCGATCGAGCTGATAATAATCGGCCTCAAACCCAACACCTCAATAGCCGCAAGCACAGCAATATTAGCCGCAGGCATTGAGCCGGTATAGCCCACGGCCACCACATCGCCTTTTTTTAAATTTGCCTTCTTAAATAAATCAACCACAGCTGCCGCAAAATTAGGGTTGGTAATCATTACCTTGGCGTCTAAGATGCCGCGGTCGGTAGTGATGTCGGAATACTGCTCGCCGATTAACCCGCTGCCGTTAGGGTCGTCAGTGCTATTAATGATAATGCCCTTGGCTTTCTTCTCCGCTAAAATTAGCTGCTGTGCCTTTTGCATCAGCCGGGCGGCTTCCATCTTGTGCTTATACCAGGGATTGAAGCCATAGGAATTATGCACTAGTACCAAAAGGCTGATCGATACTAAGGAAACTATGGCTAAGGTAGTGGTGGAAACATTTTTGGTAGTTAAGCTCATAAGATGATTCTGCCTCCCAGCAGAATAATTAAAATTAATCTGGTCAAGACCGCCCCTAAAATAGTCAGGCTTAAGGCCCGGACCACGCCCTGGCGTTCCATCCAATAGGCGATTAAGCCGGGCACAATGTAACCGATAATATTTAAGGTGGCTGATATCTCGATAATCCGCACGCTGATGGCGCCTTCAAATATCCGCCTTAATAAGAAACCGAATAACAGCGCCATAATCAGATGTCTGCGGCCATAAATAAACATAAAATTGGATAACAGCTTAATCGTCAGATAAACCAAAAGCCCTAAGGAAAGCGTGGCCGCAATCCGCCAGGGATACTGAAGCTGAAGCGCCAGATACCCCGGAATAACCATTCCACCCGCAGGCAGGCCAAACAACTCAAAAAAGATCAGATTAATTATTAAACCTACGCCGATTGCCTGCTCAACCATTTCTTCTCCAGTCGAAATAATCCACGATTTCCATCCCTCCGCCGCCAATACTGCCGGCCGCAAACACTACGCCATGTGTGGGAATCAATTCCATCACCTTTTTAAAAATCTGCTCGGGGATACATCTGGCCATATTGAAAATCTTGGCGGGATTAAAGCCGTGCTGGATGGCCTTCTGCTCCATATGCGAGGTGCCCGCTCCGGTCAACACTAAATAATCCAGCGGCAAATCCGACACCGCAAACTCACCCAACTGCACCGAGCGGGCCAGCCTGTCTTTGCGTCCGTTAATTAAGACTATCTTGGTCTGTTCTGGGACAAATTTTTTTTCCACGCGCCGCCAGATGACAAAAGTGGAAACCGGGTCGTTGGCCGAGAAAGCATTGATAAATTCAAACTTCTTATTTTGCGCCTGGACATAAAAAGTACGCAGGACCCCCGGATCAGGCAAGGCCTGATGCATCCCGTTTAAGGCCAGGTTTTCCTCAATACCTAAGTGTTTGCACACCTCCAAAGCACAGGCTACATTATCGCGGTGCTCCAGGTAACTAAACGGCTGCATCATCGCATCGGTTATTTTGCTGCCAGAGGCAAATTTTACTTCGGTATTTAAGTTTAAGGCTTTTTCTTTAATCAAACCGGCCAGCGGCTGTTCCGCTGAAATCAGCACACCATTTTGCGGAATAGTCCCGCAAATTGCCTCCGCTACTTGATCTAACTTTGGCCCCATCACGTCTAAATGGTCGGCGCGGATATTGGTAATTACGCCGATAGTGGACTTAAAAATCTTGTGCTCGGTGAGCCACTGATAGTGCGGCACCAGAGCCATTACCTCCATTACCATTGCCTCTGCCCGGCAGGCCCAGGCCTCCCGGATAAACTTGACCTGCTCGATAATATTAGCGTGGCCGATGCGCACTATCTTTTTTTCTGAACCATCGGGATAAATCAGCCGCGCCTCGGTGCCGCTGACCTTGGCGATACTCCGAATGCCGGCCTGGCGCAATCCGGCGTTGATTAGTCGCACTACGCTAGACTTTCCCCGGGTGCCATTAACCAGCACCCTGATTTTTATCTTGTCGCGCCGATAAGCACAAAGAAAATATTCAGCCGCAAAGTAGCTGATTAGTAATATTATAATACTGATCACAATCGCCATATTGAGATAAGTATAAAGTAAAATTCGCTCACTGTCAACAAAAAAAGGCACGTTTTTTAAACGTGCCTTTTAAAATTTGAATTCTAACTGCGCTTAACTACGCGCTTTTCTCCGGCGCGCAGTAAATATTCCGATTAAGCCGCTGCCAATACCAAACAGAATAGCCGAAGCGGGCTCCGGAATAACTGTAATCTTCAGATACGGCCGATAGATGCCGCTTGAGCCATCCGGGACCAAATATTCGCTGCTGCGAAACTTGACGTTCATCTGATTGTAAAGCTGGTCTAAATCATTTTCCAGCATCAGACCGAAATTATTCTGCACCCCATCAATCCACCATTGAACGATATTAATTAAATCGTCTTCCCATTTTCTCCAACCCGGGGTGGTATCATCACCATCAAAGGTTCGATAGGCAGTGCGCTGGGTAGCAAAGGTAGGACTGGTGTTCCAAGTCACATCATTTTCTGCCCAGTCACTGGTCACACGGAAAAGATCTATTTCATCGGCTAAAGAAGTGGCTCCGTCTCGACTATATTCATAAAGATGCAGGGAAGCTGATAAGATTTGTTTTCCGGCCAGCTTGTTCACTAAATCCTGCTGGTCGAATTTCAGCAAGCTGCGCGAAAAAAGATTGGAGGTATCCGTTTGTTTATCTCTTACCCGCAGGTATTCTTCGCTTCCATAATTGGTATTGCCGTAACGTTCGGTGATGTAGGTATCTTCCATAGCCCAGAATTTAAGCTCTACCCCAGGTGATGGCGGCCCTTGTGGTTCAACAGCAACGGCTTGGCTGGATAACAGCAATAAACTCATCAGGCCTAAGGCTAACAAAGCAATCTTTTTCATCGCGGTTTCTTCCTCTAATTTAGTTGTTGATGGGTGTTTTTTCTTCTACGTAAAGTAATCAAAGATACGCCGCCTAACAAAAACAAAACCGAACTTACCGGTTCAGGAATAACGCTAATTTGTAAATAAGGCGCAAAACCGGATTGTGTCTCTCTGGCATAAAAAACATGCCCGGGGCCATCAGAGGCTAAGGCAAAGGATAAAATGTTCTCACCCGCTGACTGCACTAAGCTGGTCACATCCCAGTAATACCATCCGGCAGTTGAGCCTACGGTAGTATGGCCACCCAATGTTCCTACTGGCGGTTGATTCTGCCAGGTGGTGGTAGTTTCGTCCCAGTAAGTGGGTGTCGAATAAACAAATACTTCGGCCGGCTGATATGAGCTGCCCCAGCCTGATTCTACTCCACTATATAGCCACAACATTGCGGATTGAACGTTAGAGGTCTGGGCGATATCAAATTTAAGATAACTGCGCGTGTCGTTGTTACCCCAAAAATTTCCGGTCCATAACTCGCTGTCTAAGTCATCAGAAAAATTATTGAAGTTAACATTGCGCCAGAAACAGGCATCGTAGGTGGGCACATCTTCAACGGCAAAGAAATTTAAGGCATAGCATTGAGTTGAATAAAATAATAACGCCGAAAACGCCAAAATCAACAAGATTTTCTTTCTCATCTTCTATTCTTCCTAAATTATAGAAAAGTTTTTAAAACTTTTTAGTGCCTTTAATATAGCACAGTCCAAAAACCCTGTCAAGAGTTTTTTTTATTTTTTTCAATACAACTCCGGCACTGCTTTTTTGAAGTAATCCTCTATCTTCAGTGAAAAGGGGACGCTTCTATTTATTGTTTATTGTTTTAGGGCGTCCCCGATCTGAGCGAACGTTACTTACCTGAAACTTTTCCTCCAT
>JAFGCM010000120.1 GCA_016932635.1 Candidatus Omnitrophota bacterium | reverse complement strand
TCTTTCTCCGCAAAACTTTCCGGAATACTGCAATTATGTCAGCGATAGGATTAACAAGGCCTTGCAGAAAAAAAGGCCGAGTGAGCTTCAATCGCAACAGGTGCGCTTAAGCTTTATCTTAAATTCTGACGGCTCCTTAAAAGGAAAGCCGGTGCTTTTGGGTGATGAGCTGGATGCAGATATGGAAGAATTAATTATTAAGAGTGTCGAACAGGTTACGCCCTTTTTACCCTTTCCCAAGGATTACGCTCAACCCGAAGAAACCTTTATGCTTACCGTATATTTTACAGAAGGCGAATAAGAAGAGGAAGTTGTGCCAGACGATAATCTATTAAGAAAACGCCCCCTGTTGGGACGGATGCTGATCGATAAAGGATTAATTACTCCTGCACAGCTGGATGCCGCCATTGCCGAGCAAAAAAAGATCGGCGAATTTATCGGCACTACCTTGGTAAAAATGAATTTTTTAACCGAGGAACAGATTTTTCCAGTGCTTTCGGAACAGCTGGAGATTGAGTATGCTAAGCTTAAAAAGATTCAGATTGACCCCCAAACAATTGAGTTGGTTCCGGCAAAATTTGCCTGCCACTACAAACTGATTCCGATTAAAAAAGAAAATAATATCCTGACTGTAGCGGTGAGCGACCCGATGAATATCCAGATGCTGGATGACCTGCGTCTATTGTTGAAGGTAGAGGTGAATCCGGTTTTGGCCGGGCAAAAGGATATCCTGGAGGCAATTCGCAAATATTATGGGGTGGGGGCAGAAACAATCGAGAAGATGGTTAGTGAGCCTTCGCCGCTTCAGGAGCTGAAGGCCTTTAAGATTGCCGCGGAAGATTTGGAAAGTTTAGCCGAAGACGCCTCGATAATTAAATTTGTCAATCAGATAATTTTACAGGCGGTCCAGGACCGGGCTACTGATATCCATATTGAGCCCTTTGAGGAACAATTGCGCATTAGGTATAGGATCGACGGTATTCTCTATGATGCCAGTGTTCCGGCGAACATCAAATATTTTCACTCACCCATTGTCTCGCGCTTAAAGATTATGGCCAATCTGGATATCGCCGAGCGCCGCTTACCTCAAGACGGGCGAATGCTGGTTAGACTGGCCGGAAAAGATTTGGATTTGCGCATTTCTATTTTGCCCACTCCTTATGGAGAGACGGTAGATATCAGAATCTTATTGCCTAGTATGTTGTTTAGCCTGGAGGATTTGGGTCTGTCAAAAAGCGACCGGGAGATTTTAGAGACTTTAATTGCCAGGCCCCACGGCATCATCTTTGTCACCGGCCCCACGGGCAGCGGCAAGACCACAACTTTATATGCCTGTTTGAACAAAATCAATGATGCCAAGAAAAAGATCATCACTATTGAAGACCCCATTGAATATCAAATTAAGGGCATCACCCAGATTCAGGTTCAGCCCAAGGTGGGACTGTCTTTTGCTCAAGGGTTGCGTTCGATGCTGCGGCACGACCCGGATATTATGATGGTCGGTGAGGTCAGGGATCGCGAGACCGCCGACATTACTATTCGTGTGGCCCTAACCGGGCATTTGGTATTTAGCACCGTGCATACCAACGATGCCGCCGGAGGAGTGGCCCGGCTTTTAGACATCGGTATCGAGCCGTATTTGATTGCTTCCTCAGTCGAATGTTTTATTGCCCAGCGCCTGGTGCGTCTAATTTGTCCAAAGTGCAAACACCAGGTAGAATTAAGAAAGGAACTGCTGCGCCAATTAGGATCCGAGCAACAGGAAGATTCCTCCGGAATGAAGTTTTTTGAAGGTAAGGGTTGCGAATATTGTAAATTTACGGGATATCGCGGCCGCACCGGTATTTATGAATTTTTATTGGTCAATGAGGATATTCGCGAGCTGATTTTAAAACGGACCTCCGCCAGCCAAATTAAAAAAGCGGCTGTTTCTGGCGGTATGCGCACCCTGCGCCAGGACGGCTGGGAAAGGGTCAAGATGGGCCTGACTACCCCGCAAGAAGTAGTTCGGGTAACCCAATTAGAAGAGGTCAGTTAGCACGAAAATTCTTTCCTGTTTGCCCTTCCGGTTTTTGTTAAATTCCGTTGACAGGTTTTCCTATCCATGCTAAAATATGGCTTCCGTAAATGAGGCCCAGACTTATGGAGCGATAGCGAACACCTGCCTGCGGCAGGCAGGTAAGTCTGTGGCCGAATTTATCCCGTACAAACTGAAGATGAAATACTTTGACCATCTGGCGCTTAAAAGAATCATTGCCAATTTCAAGTGTGCTAAGATATTGGTGATCGGCGACTTAATTCTGGATGAATTTATCTGGGGTAAGGTAAACAGGATTTCTCCGGAAGCGCCGGTGCCTGTGGTCTGGGTAAATTCCGAGTCGTTTATGCCCGGAGGCGCGGCTAACGTAGCCAATAACATCCATGCCCTGGGGGCCCAGGCCTATATTTGCGGCGTGATTGGCGCTGATGAGCGGGGCCGGGTCTTAACCGATGAGCTGCGCCGCAAAAATATTGATGTCGAAGGTATTGTCATTGATAATGAGCGCCCGACTACCCTGAAGACACGGGTGATTGCCCATCATCAACAGGTGGTGCGGATTGACCGGGAAAATGTTGAGGAGATCGACGACAATCTGATCGGCCAGATCCTTACCTTTTTGAAAGAAAAAATTTCCGCAGTCGACGCATTGCTTATTGAGGATTATGGCAAAGGACTGATTGTCCCTAAGCTGCTGCAGGAAGTAGTAGCCTTGGCCAGGAAACACCGAAAGATTATTACCGTTGACCCCAAGGAGCATCATTTCAATTTTTATCAGCAGGCCACTTTGCTTACCCCCAATCACCACGAGGCTGCCAAAGCTATGGGCAAAGAGATAAACAGCGAAGATGATTTAGAGCAGGCCGGACGCAGCTTACTGGAGCGCTTAGCAGCAAAGGCAATCTTAATCACTTTGGGCGAAAACGGGATGCGACTTTTTGAAAAAAATAAACACTCGGTGCACATTCCTACCGTGGCTCAAGAGGTATTCGACGTCTCCGGAGCCGGAGACACGGTAATCAGCGCAGCCACAGTGGCTTTAGCCGCTCGGGCCTCCGCGCTTGAGGCCGCCCAGCTGGCTAATTATGCGGCCGGAATTGTCGTGGGCAAGGTAGGGGTGAACGTAGCTACTCAAGAAGAACTATTGGAGCGATTAAATAAATGAGGGCCATCGGCGTAATTCCTGCGCGCTATGAAGCCAGCCGTTTTCCCGGCAAGGTCCTGGCACCGTTGTTCGGGCGTCCGTTAATTCAATATGTCTATGAACAAGCCTTAAAGGCCAAGACCTTGGAAGACCTGGTGGTGGCTACCGACGACGAGAGGATATTAAAGGCAGTAAATGAGTTTGGCGGCCGGGCAGTACTTACTTCCCAGGCCCATGCTTCAGGCACAGACCGCTTAAGGGAAGTAGTTAATCCTATCGATACCCAAATAGCGGTGAACATCCAGGCGGATGAGCCGTTAATTCATTTTTCCATGATTGATGACTTAGTTAGCTGTCTTTTGCAGGATGAGAGTATTCCTATGGCGAGCGTAATCCACCGGATTAAAGATCTGCAGGAGCTGGTTGACCCCAATGTGGTCAAGGTAGTCAAAGATAAAAATAATTTTGCCCTCTATTTTTCCCGCTCTTTGATTCCGCATTTACGCTCGGCGTTACCCGTTTCTAAAACTTTAACTTTTTATAAACATTTGGGGCTGTATGCCTACACCAAAGAATTTTTATTTACCTTTGCCAATTTACCTGTAGGTGAGCTGGAAGAGGTGGAAAAACTGGAACAATTACGGGCCCTGGAAAATGGCTATAAAATCAAACTGCTTGAAACAAAAATCGAGACTATCGGGGTAGACACCCCGGATGATTTAGAAAGAGTGAAGCAGCTGATGCAGGCAAAACAGATTGCAGGATAAGATGATTAAGCAACGGGAGATTAAAGTAGGCATGGTTAGATTAAGCAATGAAAATCCCTTGGTGCTGATTGCCGGACCTTGCGTGATTGAGTCCGAAGCAGCTTGCCTTGATTCTGCCCGCAGATTAAATGCGTTGACTGAAGAGCTAGAGATTCCTTTCATCTTTAAGTCCAGTTTTGATAAGGCCAACCGTTCCTCGCTTGACTCCTTTCGCGGCCCCGGAATCAAGAAAGGCTTAAAGATTTTACACAAGATTAAACAAAGACTCGCAGTC
>JAFGCM010000119.1 GCA_016932635.1 Candidatus Omnitrophota bacterium | reverse complement strand
ATGGGTATAAAAAATTAGTAGATAGGTTTCCCAAGATAGCTAAGCTTACTATACCGGCAATGAAATTCTTTTGCGCACTTAACATCATAGGTTTCTTTATTGGATCTGCCTCCTTGACAATATTAATAGCTCGCTTGATATTATGTGGTTAACTTTTTATATTTATAGCCTAGTTAGTTTGCCATATTAGAGTGAAGGAATTTAGGCAGCAGAGAGATGGAATGCACATTTTTTGTCCTATTCACGCAAAAGAGAGGATGGAACAGAGAGGCATTACGAGAGAACAGGTTGAGCAGGCAATCTATAGTCCGGATATAAAACTGCCCACAAGGCAAAAACGCAGAAAGCGGGCAATGAAAAGGATTGGCTCCAAAACATTGGATGTGGTTTATGAACCAAGAGGCGAAGATAAAATTGTATTGGTGACAGCGGTTTAGTTAGGAGAAGAAGACAGAAAGGTAAAAGGGGGAGTAACATGAAAATTTCATTTGATACTTTGGCTAAGGCTGTTTATATCGAATTAGAAAAGAAAAAGGTAGCCAGAACAAGAGAGTTTGCGCCTGAGGTTTTTCTTGATTTTGACTACAGGGGCGAACTTATCGGTATTGAATTATTGAACCCGGCAACTGTTTATTTGAAGAAGATTGCCAGAAAGTTTCGTAAGCCGGAATTAGAGAAAGTTCATCCAAGGGTCATGGCCGAAAAGGCTTATTCGTAAAATGCAAAAGATTATCCTTGTTTTGTTTACTGTTTTACTGCTGGTGCCGGTTTGTGTTGCCGAACAGGAGAGTATCAGCGTGGATGAGGCCAAGGGGCTGGTGACTTATCGACGAAGCAATTACCAGGAGGTCACCGAAAAAGTAGCTGAAGACCAGGTTGACTTTATGATTATGCGCGTGGGAGAGAAAAATTGCATCCCCATAGCCGATAATGCCTGTATCTACCCCTTACAAGGTTCGGTTGATTATTTTGTCAAAAATATTACTCAAGTCGGCGTATTTGACCGAGGGCATTTTCTCGGCAAAGGCATTGGTTATAACGGCGAGGATAAAGGGGTCTATGCGATCAACAAACAACAGATTCATCAAAAAATAGACTATCAGGGCAGACCGCACTGGGCCCAAGCTAAAAGTGAATATTATCGTATCGGCCAGGGCAGCATTGTCCGGGGCCGGTTTAAACCGGTATTTAATCCGGGAACCTGGTTTAGCTGCAGGGAAATACCTCCTGGCTTCAGGGGCGACACCAACCACCGGTATGTTCACGTTTCCGGTGACTTGACCGCGCCGGATTTTGTTTCCTACGATATAGTCTTAGAAGACGGCACGACAGTAGAGCGGATACCGTAAGACATCCTATAAAGGTGACCAAGAGGATGCCTGATTGCAGTGATTAAAAAGCAGATTACAGAGATTAAAATAAATCTGTGTAATCTATAACTGTAGGTAAAGAAGGGGATTAATCTGAGTAATCAGGTATAATTCTTAAGTTTACCTGAAAATTATACCAGGAGAGGATAAATGAGCGATAGGCATATTCAAAGGTCTTATGATCCGGCCTCACAGAAGATGATTAAGAAGGCCGAAGAAGAAAACGTACAGATTGTCTGGGATAGATATGATGCCATGCAGCCGCAGTGCGGGTTTGGCGAACTGGGGATTTGCTGTAAGGTCTGCAATATGGGCCCCTGCCGGATTGATCCCTTTGGCGAAGGGCCGCAGGAAGGTGTCTGCGGTGCTACTAAGGATACAATAGCCGCCAGAAATCTGGTGCGGATGATTGCCTCCGGAGCAGCCGCCCATTCCGACCACGGGCGGGACATTGCCCATACCTTGCTTTTGGCGGCTAAAGGCGAGGCCCATGATTACCACCTCAAAGGCACGGAAAAGCTGAATAAAGTAGCGCAGATTTATGGCATTGACACCACCGGAAAAAGCGCAGAGAAAATCGGTGAGGAACTGGGCGAGAGGTGTTTGGCCGAGTTTGGTCAGCAGCACGGGGAGTTAAGACTGACGAGCCTGGCCCCGAAAAAAAGACAGGAACTTTGGCGTAAACTGAATATTGCGCCCCGGGGCATTGACCGCGAAATAGTAGAAATAATGCACCGCACCCATATGGGCGTGGACAATGATTATAAGAATATCATCAACCACGGGATGCGCGCGGCCTTAGGCGACGGCTGGGGCGGCTCATTGATTGCCACCGAGCTTTCGGATATTTTATTCGGCCTGCCGGAGCCAATCCGGGCCACGGTCAATTTAGGGGTGCTAAAGGAAGACCAGGTTAATATTGTGGTTCATGGACATGAGCCGACACTCTCGGACGTGGTCCAGGAGGCGGTCAAGGACCCGGAGCTGCTGGCGCTGGCTAAAAAGTACGGCGCCAACGGCATTAATCTGGCCGGGATGTGTTGCACGGCCAATGAAATCCTGATGCGCCACGGTCTTCCTTCCGCCGGAAACTTTCTGCAACAGGAACTGGCGATTATGACCGGGGCGGTGGAGTTGATGATGGTCGATGTGCAATGCATTATGCCGGCTCTTTCCAGCATTGCCAATAATTTCCATACCCGGTTGATTACCACTTCGCCGAAATGTAAGTTTCCCGGAGTTGACCACGTTGAATTTAAAGAAGAGCAGGCTCTTACGATTGCCAAAAATATTATCAAAATGGGTGTAGAGAACTTT
>JAFGCM010000118.1 GCA_016932635.1 Candidatus Omnitrophota bacterium | reverse complement strand
TAAGTTGTTTGGGCGAATTAATCCCGCAGCCTGCGCAGTAAATTTCGCAAGAAATTTACAAGCGCTTAGGCAAGGGATACGCGCCCGACAGGACTTGGCGCCCTTCGCCTCCTATCGTCGGCTCAGGGTCGGCCATTCGCTCACTGACGCTGCGCACCACTATCGTGGTGCTTGCTTTTCCTCAGCTTCCTTCGGCGTTCGCTCTCTTCAAGTCCTGTCGAAGAAAAGAATTTGGCGCGCCCGACAGGACTTGAACCTGTAACAACTAGTTCCGTAGACTAGTGCTCTATCCAGTTGAGCTACGGGCGCACGTTTGAATAATAACCGGTTATCTATGTTTGAGTTCGTTGAGGATGACGGTCTGCACCAGGGCCTTCTCGACATTCATCGTAGCGGCCCCCTGGCCCAGGGCTACCTTGACCACAAATTTATCTTCGTCTTCGGTAATGATGCTTCCGCTAATAATCTCGCCGGTTTTTAAAACGATAATCGACTCTGCCTGCTTGGGCGAAGCCAGCAGGCGAATAGTCAGCATTCTTTGCCAGAGTTTCTTAAAAGAGCCCTGAAAAAAATAATTGTGCACAGAAAATACTATTGCCGCCAGCAAAAATACCTCTACAAACACAGCGGAAATTATTTTTAACTGCTGTAATCCTATTTTACTGGCCCAGGTGGTGGTATTACGGCCGTATTTTTTGGAGAAATATAGGGCTTTATCGGCGACCTTAATTAAATCTTCGGCATTATTGGCATCGGAGGGAAAAGTAACTAATCCGCAGCTGATGGTAATCTTAAATAAGTGGCCATTAAACAAAAACGGACGGCTGCGCATCACTAAATTAAACTGCTTGGCTAAGGCAAAGGCCTGCTTGGGGTCTTGGGTGGCGAACAATACCACAAATTCATCTCCGCCGTAGCGAAAGATTAAGCCCTTATCTTCCAGGCTCAAGCGCAGGGTGCTGCCGACGAATTTCAAAAATTCATCTCCCCAGAGGTGCCCATATTTGTCGTTAATCTTTTTAAAATGGTCGATATCGATCAATAACAGGAAAAACTTCTCGTTGTTTAACTTGGCATCGCTGATTTTCTTAGTTAAGGCGCTTTTTAAATGTTCGCGAGTGTAAAATCCGGTTAAAAAATCCTTTTGTTCCTGTTTGAAATCATCCATATCAACCTCGCTCTATTTTTTGTCGGCTCATTTGTTTACCAGGAAGATTTTTAATGTGGTGTGCTGGGCATCCTGCCAGGGCCAAAACATTGCCGCCACCGTAACATCAGCGAAATCCTTTTTGAATAAGGTCTGATTATCGTAAATGCCTCCGTAGTCTTTAGTCAACTCTAAGGCTTCTTCACTAGACTCAACCCCTAAAGGCTTAAGCGCCGGGCCTAAAACATCGCTCAGGATTTTATTCCATTGCGCCAGTTCTGTGTTCAGAAAAACTATTTCTACGTAATTATCGGAAACCTCGCGCTGTTCATCAACTTTTAGACCGCTACATTGGGCAAAAATCTCTTTGGGGCTCATTAATATCCTCCTTAAAATAGCCTGCCTAGGCTGTTATTTTACCATTATCGGCTGATTTCTTCAAGGACTTTATCTTGGCGGGTGAAATGGTGGGAATCTGTTTATTTTTAGTATTTTATATTTTAAAATTCCTGCGGGAACGCTTATCTCTACAATTTCGCCGGCCTTATGCCCTAACAAAGCCCGGCCTACAGGAGAAGTTGTGGAAATCTTTTTCTGGGCAAAGTTGGCCTCCAGCTCACCAACCAACGTATATTTAAGCTCCTCTTTCGTATCTAAATCTTTCAGGGTTACAGTGGCGCCAACTAAGGCTTGGTCCTTAGGAATATCGCTATCATCAAGGATCTGGGCATGGGCCAGCTGCTGTTCCAGCTCAAAAATATGTTTTTCGTTTAGGCCCTGCGCTTCTTTGGCGGCAGTATACTCGGCATTTTCGCTTATATCTCCCTGCTCACGAGCCTTACCGATTTCCTTGGATAATTCCCGCCGGCGCACCTTTTTTAAATATTCGAGCTGCTGCTTGAACTTCTCATATCCTTCCGGAGTTAAATGCATCTTATCCATTGCGAGTCCCCTTTTTCTCTTTTCCTGCAGAAAATGCTTGAGCTAAATATGCGCCGGTCTTGTAATATTTTCTATCGCCGGGTGAAAATAGGAAAGTCTTTAACTTTTCCATATCGGGCATACTATTTTTCCCGATTATTGCTTCGTCAGACTTCACATCGATAATTTCACCCACAAACAAGGTATGTAGCCCTATTTCCAGGGTATGCAGCAGCTTACATTCAATCACTAAAGGGAATTCTTCTATGTAGGGGGCATCTACAAGTGAGCTTTTGACTGGAGTAAGAGCGGTAGCTGAGAGCTTGTTGACATTTTTCCCTGAAGCCAAGCCGAAATAATCAGCCTCTTGAACATACTTTTTAGAAGGGATATTAACCGTAAAGGCCTTTCTCTCTGTAATATTGCCAAATGTATAGGTTGCCTTTCTTAGAGAAACCGAAACACAAGGAGGGCTTGAGCAGCATATGCCTGCCCAGGAAGCAGTCATCACATTGGGCTTGTTTTCTTGATCATAAGTCCCAATCACCCACACCGGGGCCGGATAAAGGATAGTCTGCGCACCCAAAGATTTCTTCATGCTTTCTCTCCTCTGATGATATGTTTTTTAATATCCCCTAATACTTTTTCCATAAAATCAATGTATTCATGGCATTCTTTCTCCGGAACTTCTATGCCACCTGAATAAAAATCTAAATTTCTTTTTGATCGCATTAGGTTGCCGATTTCATTAACAGTTTCATTCTTTAAGATATCTGATATTTTCTCTATTATTTTTATATGGTGCCCGGGAACGCTCTTTATCTTCAGCTTATAAAAACTGAACAGCGCTATCCCGGCTTTAATCAGAGCAGTATAAGCATAATTGAATTTTACCTCAAGTATATTATCTTTCTTGGCAATTGCGAAATCTTTAAAGGCATTTTGCAAATTCTTATCGATTTGTTCTTTGCTGAAATTGAAGTGCTTAAAATATCTATCATTAAATTTCATAGCGTTATCTCGATGTGCCTGTTTTCCAGTATCCCCTTCACAAATGGGTCGCCAGTTTTCTTTCTTTGATTAAAATCACCTTCATCCATATTGACGGCATTTATTTCTCTGTCTATCTCTTTTTGTAAGCTGTTCAATTTTTTTTGAAGTGATATAATCTTATGGCTGCCTACAATTAATAAATCTATATCGCTGTGAACACTTAGTTTATCTTCTGCATAGGACCCATAGATGTAAGCCATTTTGATGCCTTTAATACCTTTAAGCAAATCATTTAATTTATGCTCAAGGCCTAACGTCTTTAAAACAATCTTTTTGTATTCATTGTATAGCGGGTACTTTTTATTGCCGGAATATAACTTTAAATTGCCCCTTGATTCACTTCTGAGGAAGCCTTCTTCTTCCAGCTCCCTAAGCTTTTTGACAAGATTTCTCTTATCTAAGCCCAATTTCTCAGAAAGTTCATTCACATAAAGAGATGAATCGGGATTAAGGAAAAAGTAATTTAAGATCTTACCTGTTACTTTAGATTTTAAAGAAATCATTTTATCCACCTATTACACCGATAAGTGTAACATATTACACCGGCGTTGTCAAGAGACTAATAGCTAATAGAGACGTTGTCCAAATCGTTCGGGACAGTGTCTTGATAATCTTCGAAATCAGCGGCCTGCCGAAGGCAGATTAGCGGACGCT
>JAFGCM010000117.1 GCA_016932635.1 Candidatus Omnitrophota bacterium | reverse complement strand
CATATATATGATACATAACTTAGGCAGATGCTCCCTGCCTGTCCAGATAATACGGGGCAGGCAGGTATCCAACTGAGCTACGGGGACCGCAACTTTTTATTCTATCTAACTTACCTATTGCCTAGTGGCGTGTTTTAGTATAATCTCGAATTTTCTATCAAACCTTCAATCCATCCCATAATTCTATAAAATAGATTTGTGTCGCACACTATTACTGCCACAATCCCATGTTCAAGTTTATTATGTCGCTTACCGTTCGAATCGCTCATTTTAAAAGTTGTCTTATAGAATCTAGTTAAAGGAATTTTAGTTATATTCGACCAATACGATTCTATTTTTCTTCTATCTAAATCGGAATGAATACGAACGTGGACTCTTAATTTCTCTTCTGGCACACCACAGACTTTTCGTAACCATTTCAAGACAAATTTAATAAACTCTGGATTCGAATTAGTAAATTTTACTAAATTATCTTCCGTCTTAGAGCCTTCTGTCTAATAGGCCATAGCTCCAAGTAATTTCAACTCAATAGGCTTAATCTTTGATATTTCCTGTTTTGCTTTTTCCTTAATCCGAGTTATTCTTTGCATTTTGCGCTTGTGCAACACTTGGCCACTATTTATACTGGCTAACCTTCTCTTTTCTATCGACAATCCTGTAGGAACATAAGGAATTTTGCGCAGCCATAAACTTAGAGAGCCTTTTGAAACTTTCAGAAGTTTTCTAATCTCAGCATATGTCGAACCTTGTCTTCTTAATTTTATAGCTTTTTGTCTTTCAATTATTTTCATTTGATTGACTTATTGGTCGGGAAGGCGGGATTCGAACCCGCGACCTCGTGGTCCCAAACCACGCGCGCTAGCCAAGCTGCGCCACTTCCCGTCCTTTTTATGATTTTTTATTATAGCTTAATCTTTATTCGATGTAAAGCGGCTTTTTATTTGCCGGTTAAGAGCTCATAGCCCTTGAGGATGCTCTCGCAGACCATCTGGACAATATTCTTAAAATCGCCGAAGTCGCCCTTGCTCAAGGCCATATAGTATTTGTATCTATCCTCAATGTGAATAATAGCCGGGGCAAAACCTTTACTCAACAGCTGGGCAATCATCAAAAGCCTGCCTACCCTGCCGTTACCGTCAAAGAAGGGATGAATCGCCTCGAATTCATAATGGTCCAGGGCAATCTTTTTAATCGGCGCATGGCCGTAATGATTGATGTTTTTCAGCAATTTGCCCATCTTAAGCGGCACTTCTTGCGCTGAAGGCAGGGCCTTCTCGGCATTGGTTAAATTTACCCCGCCCGTGCGATATCTTCCCGGCAGCTTATCGTTAAAATTATACATCACAATCTGGTGCAGCTTTAAAATAAACTCCCGCTCAATTCTAAAGCCGGGGCGCAGATTATTCAGCAAAAATTCCAGGGCATTTCTGTGGTTGACGGCTTCCAGGACTTCAAACAGCTCTTTACCTTTAACCTGTTTACCCTCCAAGGCTCGCTCGGTCTCTTTGATGGTCATGCGGCTGCCCTCAATGGCATTGGAGTGGTAGGTCATTTGTAAAAAGAACTGCTCGCGAAGCTGCGGATTCGCCTTTAAAGCCTTCAGCGGGTGCTTAAGCTGCTTCTGCATCTTTAAGACTACGCCGGTTAAGTCCACGTGCTCCTTAAACAGCTGGTCGATATCCTTAGACTGCGCCGGATGCGGCAAGACCCCCTGATCCAGCCAGCGATAAACCGTCTTATAGCTCACCTCAAGGTTCCTGGCCAATTCCGAGCGCGAGACACCGGTTGAGCGAATAATCCGCTCTAATTTTTCCTGATCGCTCAAGTAATAACTCTTCATCCTGAAAAACACCCCTTTAAATCATATAGGACATATGTCCTTACTATCCTACATCAGATAGTATACCATATGTCCTATGGTTGTCAAGGGTTATTTCTTAGACCGCTTCGATAGTGGAGGGCGGCTTTTTGGTGATATTGTAGGTGACGCTGAATACAACCGGAATCTCCGTAGTAATCCGGGCCGCCACTTTTTCTAAGATGCCAAAGGAAAGCCGGCTGGGTGAGCCGACTACCGCGTCCTTACTTTCCCAGGAGCGCACCTCAATCTGCAGGCCAAACTCTCTTTTTCCGTTTCTTACTCCCGTAAACTTATCTTGATGTAAAATCGCCAGATATTGAAAGGCGCCGCTCCTCTTTAGTTCCTCCTCGACAATTTTAGTGGCGTGCCGGACAACTTCAATGCGCTCCGGAGACACAGCACCCACTATCCGGGTGGCCAGGGCCGGTCCGGGAAAAGGCGGGCGGTTATAGATTTCCTCCGGCAGGCCCAGGGCCTGGGCCAGCTTTCTCACGCCGGACTTACGCAGCTGAATAATCGGCTCAAGCACCTTATAGCCAAACTGCTTCTGGGTATCGATGCCTAATTGCTCCAGGATATTGTGCTGGCGCTTCACTCCGGCTACGGTCTCCTCCACATCGGTATAATTGGTGCCCTGAAGCAGAAATTGGGCATTACTCTTTCTCACCAACAGCCCAAAGACATCCTTATAAAAGGTCTGGGTAATCGCCTCCCGTTTTGCCTCGGGATCATCAATACCGGCTAAGGCCTTGAAGAACTGGGTCTTGGCATCGATGATTTCAACGGCAACGCCCAAGCCTTTAAAAATGGCCGCGATGCGCTCGGGCTCATCCTGGCGCATCAGCCCGTTCTCAATAAAATAGGTCTTCAGCCGAGCACCCAGGGCCTGGTGGCCAAGCATAGTTACCGCCGCCGAATCCACTCCGCCGGATAAGGCATTCACCGCCAGCCCCTCTCCTACCACCGAGCAAAGCTCTTGAACTTTTTCCTCTATAAATTTATTCGGCACCAGTTGCTCTGTTTTTAACTCTTTAATTTCCATTTTATCCTCCTTAATGAGCGCTGGATTTATGAAAATCTACGATTTTCGTAAATCCATCTATTTAGTTATTCTACTTTAGGTTGCGCGAATTAATCCCGATAGCTACGAGAAAATTTCGCAGAAATTTTCGAAGTGCTTTGCTGTCGGGGCAAGTCAAAATTTATAAGCTATGCGCCACAATCTCCGCCAATACTACCACATCCTCGGTACAGAAGATATCTTTAATGCTTTGATCAAACAAGACATTGGCGCTGGGGGAAAATTCTTCATCGCCGCGCCAAAGGTTAATCAAAACCGGAACGCCGGCCAAAACCTCAAGGACCACGCTGCTATCGGCAGTGTCGGTCTTTTTGGCCGTAAAGCGCTCGCTTAATTCTAACAACTGCTCGGGGCTTGCGCCGTATTTTCTGATGATGGTATCGATTACTCTTTTTTTAAAGGCGCTGTAATAGCCCTGGCCACCGGGAAGCTCCTGAAACGCCATCCACTTTTCTTTGACCGGCGCCAGTCCGTTTAATTTTTTGGCCAGATAATGCAACAGCAAAATGCTATAGAACGGCTTAGCGGGAATATTGCAGGATGCCGAAAACACCTGTTTTTTGCTTAGATCGATGCTATACTCATCGCCTAAGAAACGCAAGGTATGATTCTCTTGAGTAAGCTTAGTTATTTCCGACCAGGCCTGATCCAGGCTAGCTGTGTATTCCATTTTAACAAACCGCTTTGATTCGGCGCAGCATCGGCTGCGCGGCTTCAGTAAATTTAATAATCTGATTCATCATCCGCACGCACTCGTAGGGATATTGGCCGCTGGCGGTCTCACCGGAAAGCATCACAAAGTCCGTGCCGTCTAAGATGGCGTTGGCGACATCCGCCACCTCGGCGCGCGTGGGCAGGATATGTTCCGTCATAT
>JAFGCM010000116.1 GCA_016932635.1 Candidatus Omnitrophota bacterium | reverse complement strand
TTTGCCGGTATTGGCGGAGGCCATGACGAAAGAGAACAGACTCTGAATGCGCTTTTGGTAGAGATGGATGGCTTCGATGCTCAGGAAGGCGTGATTTTGATTGCCGCTACTAACCGGCCGGATGTACTGGATCCGGCGCTGCTGCGGCCAGGAAGATTTGACCGTCGGATAATTGTTGACCGGCCCGACTTAAACGGCCGAGAAGCGATTCTCAAGGTACATATCCGCTCGCTGAAATTAGCCGAAAATGTTGATTTAAAGACTATTGCCCGGCAGACGGCCGGGTTTTCCGGAGCTGATTTAGCAAATTTAGCCAATGAGGCTGCGCTGTTAGCAGCGCGTAACAGCCGAAAGGCCGTGGGGATGAAAGAATTGGAGGCCTCGATTGAGCGGGTACTGGCCGGCCCGGAGCGTAAATCCAAGGTAATTAATAAGGAAGAGAAGAGGATCACCGCCTATCATGAGTCCGGGCATGCTTTATTGGCGATGCTCTTACCGGAAGCTGATCCCTTGCACAAAGTCTCGATTTTACCTCGGGGTTTGGTCGGAGGCTATACTATGGCCTTACCGATAGAAGACAGACACATTTACTCCAGGAAAAAATTACTGGCAGAGATTACCATGGCCCTGGGTGGCCGGGCCAGCGAAGAATTAATGCTTCAGGAAGTTACTACCGGGGCCCAGAATGATTTGGAATTAGCCACAGAATGGGCCCGGCGCATGGTCTGTGAATTCGGGATGAGTGAAAAGTTGGGCCAGCGCACTTTTGGCAAACGGGAAAGCCAGATTTTTCTCGGCCGGGATATCCTGGAACATAAAAATTACAGCGACCAGACAGCTTTAACTATTGACGAGGAAGTGCACAAAATAGTAGATAGCTGCTACAAAGAAGCCAAGGCCGTTTTAAATAAACACAAGGATGGCTTACAAAAATTAGCCGATGCGCTTTTAGAAAAAGAGGTATTAAATTCTCATGAAGTCAAAGAGATCACGGGTCTGCAAGAAGCGCATCCCGAAAATAAAGAAATACCGACCTAAAGAATATGATTTTGTTTGCCGGGCTTTTCAGTTAAAATTAGGCCGAGTTACCAGAATTATGGGCATCTTGAATGTGACTTGCGACTCTTTCAGCAACGACGGTATTTATCAAGACCCCCAACAAGCCCTAGAGCGGGCGCGGCAGATGGCAGCCGAAGGCGCAGACATCATTGATGTCGGCGGGGAATCAACCCGTCCCGGGGCCCGGACAATCACAGCGGAAGAAGAATGTTTGAGAGTGCTTCCGGTGATTGAAAAATTGGCTCAGGAAATTAAGCTGCCGATTTCCATAGATACTACTAAGGCAATTGTGGCCCAGCGGGCACTAGCAGCAGGCGCCAGCATTGTCAATGATATCAGCGCCTTGAAATTCGATGCGCAGATGGGGCAGGTGATCGCCCATTTTGGCGCCGGGTGTATCCTGATGCATATTCAGGGGACTGCCCAAACAATGCAAAATCACCCTGATTACACTTGTCTAATTGATGAAATTAAAGCGGGTTTAAGGGCGGGCGTAGGAAAGGCAACTGCTGCCGGTATTGAAAGAAACCGGATAGTGATTGATCCGGGAATTGGTTTTGGCAAGACCACAGAACATAATCTGCAGATCATTAAGCATCTTGGGGAGTTTGCCTGTTTGGATTTACCGGTTCTCTTAGGCGCCTCACGCAAGTCTTTTATTGGAAACGTGCTGAAACTGCCGGTCGATGAGCGTCTCTTAGGAACAGCCGCAGCCGTTGCGGCAGGTATTATTAATGGCGCGCAGATTATCCGCGTGCACGATGTGGGGGCAATGGCGCAAACGGCTCGGATGATTGACGCCATTGTCAATAGCTAAAATAAATTGTTAAGGAGAAACTTAAAGTGATATCTGAACTACTTAAGTTTTGGCAACCGGTATTAGAAATAATTATCCTCTGGTATGTATTTTATCATCTGTTAGTATTTATTAAAGGCACCCCCGCGGTACAGGTACTAAAAGGGTTAATTTTTTTAATCATCCTGTTTTTAATTTCTTTATTTATTGCCCAAAAATTGAATCTGACGATCATCAGCTGGATTTTGCCTAAATTCTTCGCTGTTTTTTTATTGAGTTTTTTAATTATCTTTCAGCCGGAATTGAGGCGCGGCTTAGCCCAGTTAGGCCAGGGCCCGATTATGGGGCTTTTCTTCCGGGAGGAACGAATAATCGATGAGGTTGTGGACGCTGTTTATAGCCTGGCAGAAAAGAAAATCGGCGCAATCATTGCCCTGGAAAGAGAAATTGGCCTGAAGCCGTATATTGAAAGCGGGGTTTCCGTAGACAGTAAAGTCAACAGCGAATTGATTAATACAATTTTTATGCCGCATACGCCGCTGCATGACGGGGGAATTGTTATTCAGGGCGGAAGGATTATTGCCGCCGGATGTCTTTTTCCCTTAACCCAAAATCCCAAGATCAGTAAAGGCCTGGGCACGCGACATCGGGCAGCGGTTGGTTTAACCGATGAGACCGATGCCTTGGTGGTGATAGTTTCCGAAGAGACAGGCATAGTTTCTTTGGCCCGTGAGGGGAAATTGATCCGCGAGGTGGACAGAGAGACATTAAACAAAGTTTTAAACAATGCCTTGATGCAGTCCAAACGGCCAAAATTTTCTTTTAAGAAACTAACCAGGATGAAGACCAAATGAAACAGTGGCTGACTAATAATTTTTGGCTAAAAATGATTTCGTTAATTTTAGCTGTGGTAACTTGGTTTTATATATCGGGAGAGTTGGCCAAAAGGCCTAGCAGTTATTATCCCCGGCCGCCGAATATGCCAAAGCCATGAATAAGCTGTTCGGCACAGATGGAATTAGGGGCGAGGTGGGTAAATATCCGCTCACCCCGCAGGCGCTTTTTACTTTGGGCCGAACACTGGGGATTTGGCTTAAGGAAAAGTACCCGCAAAAAGACAGCTTAAAAATTGCGCTCGGCAAAGATACCCGGGCCAGCGGCGATGAGCTGGAAATCGCCTTATTGAGCGGCGCGCAGTCCTTAGATATAAGAGCTATTCGACTGGGGGTATGTCCGACCCCGGCAGTGGCCTATTTGGCCAGGGTCTTGGGCGCACAGATGGGTTTGGCCATTTCTGCCTCCCATAATCCCGGCAGCGATAACGGAATTAAATTTTTCGATGCCGAAGGTTACAAACTTCTCCCTTTAGTCGAAGAACAGATCGAACAAATATTTTTTACCCAGAAATCCCAGCATCAAGATTGCAATATTAAGTTAGAAAACATCAGTCAGGAAAAGGATTGCAGCCAGCTTTATTTAAATTTCATCAAAGAAATCTTAAGTCAGTTTAACTTATCTAATTTGCGGGTAGTGGTTGATTGCGCCTGCGGTTCTTTTTCAGAGATCGCACCAAAATTGTTCCAGGAGTTGAGAGCTACAGTATTTGCCATCAATAATCGTCCCGATGGAAATAATATTAATGCCAATTGCGGAACGCTGCACCCGCAGGCAATGAGCGCAAAGGTATTACAAGAACAAGCTGATTTAGGAGTCGCCTTTGATGGCGATGGCGACCGGCTCATTGTTGCCGATGAAAGAGGAAATATCTTAGACGGAGACCAGATCCTGGCTATCTTAACTAGATACCTTTACCAAAAAAAGCGCCTGAAGCGCAATTCCATAGTCAGCACAGAGATGAGCAATATCGGACTGGAATTGTGCCTCAGAAAATTAGGCGTGAAGATGATTAGAACTAAAGTAGGAGATAAATACATCCTGGAGCAGATGCTTAAAGAGAAGATAAATTTAGGAGGCGAACAATCAGGCCACATCATTTTGTTGGATAATAGCACCACGGGAGACGGCTTAATCATAGCCGCGGAATTGATCAAGATTATGTTAGAGAACAAGACGAGCTTAAGCCGCCTGGCGCAAGATTTTCAAAAGTATCCCCAGGTATTGGTCAACGTAAAGGTGAGTAAAAAAAAGCCCTTGGAAGAGATCCCCGGATATAACGATACGTTTAATCGTGCTCAAAAACAATTGGGCTCAAGTGGAAGGATATTCGTGCGCTATTCGGGTACCGAAAATTTAGCGCGGATCATGGTCGAGGGAAGCGAGAATTCCTTAGTTAGCGCGGTAGCCGATTCTTTAGCTGGGATAATTGAAAATGAACTGGGTGAAAACAAATGCAGTTAGGCGTAAATATCGACCATGTAGCAACCTTGCGCCAGGCCCGGAAGATCGGCATTCCCGACCCAATCCAAGCGGCAGAGATTTGTGAGCGCACTGGCTGCGATAGTATTGTCTGTCATTTACGAGAAGACCGCCGACACATCAATGATAGTGACTTAATAAATTTGCGCCGGATAGTAAAAACCCGGCTTAATTTGGAGATGTCCTGCGCCCAGGAGATAGTTGAGATTGCCTGCAAGGTCTTGCCTGACCAAGCTACGCTGGTACCTGAGCGTAGGGAAGAGATTACTACCGAAGGCGGACTGAATCTAGTTGATCATCAAAACAGGATTAAAGAAGTTGTGGCGACTTTACGTTCTTGCGGCATTAGGGTCAGCCTATTTATCGATCCGGAAACAACGCAAATAGAAATGGCACAGCAATTAGGAGTTCAGTCTATCGAGCTGCATACCGGTAAATACGCCGATTGTAAAGGAGAGGACGAACTTAAACGGCAGTTAGAGATACTAAAAAAAAGCGCCGGCTTAGGCCAGCGATTAGGTTTAAAAGTGTTTGCCGGCCACGGGCTTAATTATGAGAACGTCAAGACAGTTGCGCAAATTCAAGGAATCGAGGAGCTGAATATCGGACACTCGATAATATCTCGTGCAGTTTTTGTCGGTTTAGAAAATGCGGTTAAAAAAATGCTTGCTCTGATAAAGTAAACAGAGAAGCGTTGCCTTATCGTAACTGTTTCCGCCCGATTATTAGCAGAAGTTGGGAAACTGTTACAAGTAGCAGCTTATCGCATAGCCAATAGCTCACGCCAAAAGGAAAGGTCAGGTCGATGGTGATTGGCAGCGGAATAGATATCATTGAAGTCGAGCGAATTCAGTTTGCCAAAGATAAATGGCAGGACAGGTTTCTCAAAAAGGTCTTTACCGAAAAAGAATTATCTTACGCCAATGGGAAAAAGACCGCGGCCGAACATCTGGCCGCGCGTTTTGCGATTAAAGAAGCGGTGGTTAAGGCCTTCAGCGTCAATGGAAAAAAATATCTGGGCGACTGGACGGATATTGAGGTTTCTAACGATAAAAGCGGCCGGCCGTTTGTCAACCTTTACGGAAATTTTGCCCGGGTCAGAAAGAAGCGCCGGGTGAAGCAAATCATTATTTCCGTTTCGCATACGCACAGGTATGCCGTGGCCTCCGTAATTTTGACCAAATAATTCTTAAATTATGCCTGAAAAGATGATCCCGGAAAAAATTGCCAAAAGAAAATTCAACGCGCACAAAGGCGACTATGGACATATTTTGGTTTTGGCCGGTTCCCTGGGTTTAACTGGTGCAGCTTACTTAACTGCTCAAGCAGCTATTTTATCCGGGAGCGGTTTAGTGACTTTAGGGATTCCCGAAGGTTTAAACTCGATTATGGAGGTTAAGCTTACCGAGGTGATGACCAAACCGCTTGAGCAAACCGAAGCACTCACTTTAAGCCCGGCGGCCATGACTCAAATTAGGACAATATTACCGGCCTGCGATGCCTTAGCTATCGGCCCGGGCCTCTCGCGCAACGCGCAAACCCGAAAATTGGTGCTGCGTTTGCTGCCGATTATTACCAAACCGGCAGTTTTAGATGCCGATGCAATTAGTGCCTTAACCGGCAAATTGAAAATTTTAAAAAACTTAAGAGCAGATTTAGTAATTACCCCTCATCCCGGGGAGATGTCCAGGCTTTTAAATCTATCGATTAATGACGTGCAGAGTGAACGCGTCAAAACAGCAAAAGATTTTGCCCAAAATTATCAAGTTGTGCTGGTGCTAAAAGGCTACCAGACTGTAGTGGCTAATCCAACTGGTCAGGTGTATATCAATAAAACGGGCAATCCCGGAATGGCTACCGGCGGCTCAGGCGATGTCCTGACCGGCATAATTGGCTCATTGTTAGGGCAGGGGATCTCAGCTTTTAGCGCCGCTAAATTGGCAGTATATGTCCACGGCCTGGCCGGGGACCTGGCGGCTCGGGAAAAAGGCGAGATTAGTTTAATTGCCAGTGATTTATTGGACAAGTTACCGCAGGCTTTGAAAACGATAGTTAAGAACTGAATTGCCGATGTGGCTCAATGGTAGAGCAAGGGTTTTGTAAACCCTAGGTTGGGGGTTCGATTCCCTCCAT
>JAFGCM010000115.1 GCA_016932635.1 Candidatus Omnitrophota bacterium | reverse complement strand
GAACATTCGCTGATGCTTAAGTTTGCCTGTTGTTCCAGCAAAAGCCGGCAAGCTGCCAGGCCGCTTCTGCCCAACCCGATTACCGTTACTTTTTTACCTTTTAAATTCATCGCAGTTTCAACGTGGCTAAAGTTAAAAGTACTAAAATAGCCGCCACAATCCAAAATCTAACTGTAACCTTGGTTTCCGAAAGGCCGCGCACCTGAAAATGATGATGCAGGGGCGCCACCAAAAAAATTCTTTTTCCTCTCAATTTAAAAGAACCTACCTGCAATATGACCGACAGCGCCTCAGCAACAAAGATGCCTCCGGCTAAAAGCAGCAACAGCTCCTTCTTGATCAACACCGCCACTACGCCAATTGCCCCGCCCAAGGCCAAAGAACCTACATCACCCATAAACACCTCCGCCGGATGGGCATTAAACCACAAAAAACCCAATGCCGCTCCGGCTATACAGGCGCAGAATACTGTCAGCTCGCCGCTGCCGGCAATGTAATTGATTTGTAGATAAGAACTAAACTGGCTATGACCGGTGATATAACTAAAGATGCTGTAGGCAAGAGCCACCAAGGTAATACATCCTAAGGCTAATCCATCCAGCCCATCGGTCAGATTAACTGCATTCGATGAGCCGACAATCACCAAAACAACAAAGATAATATAAAACCAGCCCAAATTGATGATTAAATTTTTGAAAAAAGGCAACTCCAGGTTTGGGCCTATTTGCGGATCATAAAAAGCAAACAGGGCAATCACGACCGCCAAGATTGACTGGCCGATTAATTTCATAGCTACCGTGATACCTTTAGAACGCCTGGACACAAATTTCATATAATCGTCTATAAAGCCGACGATACCCAGCCAAAAAGTAGCAAACACGGCTAATAAAATATAGCGATTATCGAGCCTGGCCCAAAGTAAAGTAGAGCTGATGATAGAAAATAAGATTAATAACCCTCCCATCGCGGGAGTTCCTTTTTTCTCTTGATGCAAGGAATGAAGCTGGGGACAAGTCTTTTGTTCAATAATATTCTGACCAATACCCAGCTTTTTTAATTTTCTGATTACACCTGGCCCCAACCAAATACAAATTAAAAAAGAGCTGACCGCACCCAGCGCCGCTCTAAAGGTAATATATTTAAAGACATTAAAGCCGAAAAATAATTCTCTTAACGGATAAAAGAGCTCGTAAAACATGAAAGCATATTCTCCATTTTCATACCCCGGGAGCCTTTAATTAAAACAACGTCTTGGGGCTGCACAAACTTCCTTAAAACCTGAGCTGCTTCCTGGGTATTACTACAGACATAGATTGAGTTTTTGGACATCCCGGAAAATTTTGCGCCAGCAGCCACTTTTCGGGCCAGACTGCCGGCGGTAATCAGAAAATCTATTTTACTTTGCGCTACTTTCTTACCCAGATTTAGATGCAGCCTGCTTGAGGCTTTTCCCAATTCTAGCATATCGCCGCAGACCAAGATTTTTTTTCCAGAAACCGAATACTGTTTAAGAAAATCCAAGGCCCGTTCAAATGATTCGGGATTGGCATTATAACAATCATCGATTACCTTGACTCTATTCATATTGATCTGTTGCATCCGCATGGGTAGTCCCGGGAAATCAGCCAAGGCTTGTTTAATGCGCTGAAAACCAACACCCAGGCTCCTGGCACAGGCAATGCTGGCCAAGGCATTGTAGAGATTGTGCCGGCCTAAGACTTTTAGCTTGATTGGATATCTCTGGTTGAGTAAAAAAGTAATGCCTTCCCCGGTCTCTTCAATGGCCTCGGCCCAAAAATCAGCAGGCCGTACCAGGCCATAGGTAATTTTTTTTAAACCGACACCGTTGAGTCCGGATAAGAAACGGTCGTCTTGATTAATGATCAGTTTGGCCGGCTTGGTTAAATGTCGGACTAATTCCAATTTAGCCCGCAATACCCCTTGAAGAGTTTTAAAGAATTCCAGATGCGCCGGTCCAATATTGGTCATCACTCCAACAGTAGGCTGGATTATTTCAGCCAGCCTATCGATTTCGCCAAAATGGTTGGCGCCAATTTCGATCACAGCAAGCTCGTGCTTTTTGCGCAATCTCAATATCGCCAAGGCTACGCCAATATGGTTATTCTCTGTGCGGGGATTGGACAAAACCTGAAAACCTCTCCGCAAGATTTGAGTAAGCATCTCTTTGGTCGTAGTCTTGCCGTTACTTCCGGTAATGGCAACTAGCGGAATTTTAAATCTCATCCTGTGAAAATGGGCTAGTTTTTCCAAGGCCAAAACAGTATCTTTTACTTTGATTGCCGTTAGAGGATTCTTTGCTCCAGTAGTTACGGCTTGTCCGAGCGCAACCTGGTGAGAAACCAAGATGGCCGATGCGCCTTGAACTTGCGCCTGTTGAATAAAATGATGGCCATCGAAACGCGGCCCTTTGATGGCTACAAACAGCTCTTTGGCCTTCAGGCTGCGGGAGTCTATGGACACTCCCAAGACGCGACAATTCTTATCTCCTTGGATTAACCGGCCTTGTGTAGCCGCTAAGATCTCTTCAATGGTAAACATGGGCTCGTTTGTAAAATCTGTTCAATTACCTCGCGGTCGTTAAAGTGAATGGTCTGGTCGGCAAAGATTTGTGTAGATTCATGGCCTTTTCCGGCAATCACCACGAGATCGTTTTTCTGCGCAGATAACAGTGCCTGTTGGATGGCCTGAAATCTATCCGGCACTGCTTGATAATTATTTCTAGTTTTACTAATCCCTTGTTGAATATCTCTGATGATCTGTCCCGGGTCTTCGCTGCGCGGATTATCGCTGGTTAAAATTACCTGCTCGCAAAGCCGGCTAGCT
>JAFGCM010000114.1 GCA_016932635.1 Candidatus Omnitrophota bacterium | reverse complement strand
GCAGGAAAAATGCCGGCCTACTTTTAACAACAAAACATCCTCCAGGCCGCAATTTCCCCTATTGACCAAATCTTGAAACTTGCGGGCAAATTCGGCTTGAGTCAAAAGACAGCCTCCGGCCGGGGTTAAATATTCTTTCATCCCCAACTCCCCAACCAGGGCCAGTTGTGCCTGGCGCGAACGTCCGGAAAAGG
This sequence comes from Candidatus Omnitrophota bacterium, assembly GCA_016932635.1. GTDB lineage: Bacteria > Omnitrophota > Gorgyraeia > JAFGHF01 > JAFGHF01 > JAFGCM01. Next base: position 14,617 of record JAFGCM010000114.1, on the reverse strand, counting down.
CAAATAACTTCTCTCTAGTCACCCAGCCTTTTTCTTCCGGGATTGTCGGCGCAAGCAGCTTTGCCGAAAGCGGACGCAAGAGCAGTCCCTGAACCTGGGCCCGGCGCTCAACAAGGCTAAGCGTATCTTTGCGCTGCGACATCGGACGCTGTCCCAAGACCTCCCCGGAAATCAGGAAGGAAAAACCATGCCGCTGCATATAGGCCTTGGCCTGTTTAAGCATCAAAATGCGGCAGTCAATACAGGGATTCAAATTTTTACCGTAGCCAAAAAGCGGACTTTTCACCATCTCTAAATGGACCTGGGCAATATCAATAATGTGTAATTTTATTCCTAGCTGCCCAGCGATACTCTTTTGTTTCGTTAAACTCTGTTCTGGGATGGGATTTTCGATATAGCCAGACAGGAAGGCATTTAAGAAATGAACTGCCTCGACTTGGACGCCCTGGTCCAAGATTATTTTTGCCGCGAGCAGGCTGTCTAATCCTGCGGAAAATAATGCTAAGGCCTTAATCATTGTTCTTTTTTAATCCTTCCAGCCATTCCTTAATCTTCTTCTCGTATCCTATAGTTGTAGGGATATAATATTTTTTCTTCTCCGGTAAATACTCCTGCCTTACATAATGGTCCTTGTAATTGTGGGCATACTTATCCACAGGGATAGACCCTCCTATTCCTTTTAAAGGAGGGGTCTTATAATCCTGGCCGTGTCCTAATTTTTCCGCTCCCGGGTAACTCGCTACTCTTAAATGCTTAGGCACCGGCTTGGTCCTCTCTTGTTCCACGTCGGAGAGCGCCTGCTCTATGCCCAGATAAGCGGCATTGCTTTTTGGGGCGCAGGCGATATAGACGGTGGCCTGGGCCAGGGGAATCCGCGCCTCGGGCAACCCGACAAACTCCGCAATCTGTAAAGCCGCATTTGCTACCACCAGGGCTTGCGGATCGGCATTGCCCACATCTTCCGCCGCACAGATTACAATCCGGCGGGCAATAAACCGGGGGTCCTCCCCGGCATAAAACATCTTGGCCAGCCAATATAAGGCGGCATCCGGATCAGAGCCGCGCATACTTTTGATAAATGCCGAGATGGTATCATAATGAGCGCTGCCCTGTTTATCATAAACTACTGCCTTTTTCTGGATCGACTCCTCAATCACCTTGAGGCTTAACTGCCGCCGGCCGTCTTTGCCCGGCCTGGTGGTCAGCGCCGCTAACTCCAAGGCATTGAGCGCCCGGCGGGCATCGCCTTCGGATAAACTGGCTAAATGCCCTAAGGCCGCATCCGGGATATTAATCTTTAACCGCCCCAGACCGCGCTCTTGGTCAGTAAGCGCATTTTGTAAAATCAACAAAATCTCTTCTCTGCTGAGCGGATTTAGAGCAAAGACTATTGAGCGCGAAAGTAGCGCCGCGACGATCGAAAAAAACGGATTGTGTACCGTCGCCCCAATCAGCACGATATTGGCCTCTTCGACATCCGGCATTAATACATCCTGTTGGGCCTTGTTAAAACGGTGGATTTCGTCAACAAAAAGAATGGTCTTTTGGCCGAGGGTCTTTTTTCTGTTTCGAGCCTGAGAGATTACTTGGCGCATCTGCTCGACATTAGAAGTTACGGCGTTAATCCTTTCGAAATGCGACTTGGTGACATTGCTGATCACATAGGCCAGGGCAGTTTTGCCTGTCCCGGGCGGCCCATAAAGGATAAGTGAGCTAATCCGATCAGCCAGGATTGCCCGGGTAAGCAACTTTCCGGGTCCCAGGATATGCCTTTGGCCAACGAACTCATCTAAGTTGCGCGGACGCATCCGCACGGCCAGAGGAATCAGTTGGGTGTCTTTAGCTTTTAACTTTTTTTCGAATAAATCAGTTTTCGCCATATAAATAAAAATCCCCGCAGATGCCGTGAGAGGTGACAATTTTGAACCCTGTTTTACAGGTGGGCACTCTCTTCGATGCTTTTTGCTTCCCTTGACATCAAAGATGTCAAGGGCCTGCAAGCCACATCAAAGTTTAAGTTCCCTTTTCAATAGTGTTGGCTCAAAACTTATCAACTCAACACGCGCACAGCAGGGAATCTATTATAATTATACCATATTTTAAGCCAGAAGGCAAGTCTTAGCGCAGCTCTACTTTTAACTCTTCGTTTAAGGCCTGACGAATTTGAGCATGCAGTTTATCTACTTCTTCCGCGGTCAACGTCCTCTCGTCGCTGCGGTATTCTATAGAAAAGCTCAAAGCCCGAAAGCCTGGGGGAATTTGTTCGCCAAAATACTGATCAAACAAGCTTACCTGCGCTACTAGACCCCTGCCGATTTTTTTAATCAATGCAGCAATCTCGTCTGAAGATACCTCTGGCGGCGCAAAAAAGGATACGTCTCTTGCTGCTGCGGGAAATTTGGCCAGAGGCACAAATCTCTTTTCTTGGTGTATCTGGGCCCGGAGCTCTTCTAGATTAAGCTCGGCCAAATACAGGCAAGAAGTAATATCGAATTTTTCCAAAATCTCATTTTTGACCTCACCCAAAAGGCCAAGGTTTTTATCTCCGGCTAAAACAAAAGCGGTTCTTCCGGGGATAAAGATCGGGGCCTCTGCTTCCTGAAAATTGAGGTCTGGGACACCTAATTTAAGCAACAGGGCCTCGACTACGCCCTTCAAATCGAAAAAGGAATATTCGCCCATCTTATGCATCCAGTTATCCGGCTTTTTACCGCCTACGCCAATAGCTAAACTGGCGCGCTCCCGGGTCCGGGAATCCTGCTTAAAATAAATCCGGCTTAATTCAAACAGCTTGAGATTTTTGTTTTTGCGGTTGAGATTGCATAAAAAGGCGCTGAGCATTCCCGCTAAAAGAGTCGGACGCATCACCTCCTGCTCATAGCTTAAGGGATTTTTCACCCTGATAATATTGTCTTCGGGTATTCCCAATTTACGCAAGGCCTGGCGGCTAATTAGGCTGTAGGTCATGATCTCGTGCAATCCTAAAGCAGACAATATCTGGCGCAGTAACCAGTCGGTGGTGTTAGTAGCGCCGGAGGAAAGCCCCGGCCCAACAGGCCGGGCTAAATCCGGCGCGAACTGCCCCAGCTTAGTCGGGATGCGCTCATAGCTATACAGCCGAGCTATTTCTTCAATCAGATCCGCCTCGCGGCTCAGATCCGGGCGAAAACTGGGAATCTCTACCATCAGGGCAGTTGGCGATTTACGCACCAGTTTGAACTGCAGTGCGCGTAAAATTTCTTTAATCTCAGCCGGTGGAATTTCTATGCCCAAAAGCTCGCTTGCCTGCTGATAGCGTAGGCGCACTCTATTGTTGAGCTGGCTTACCTTTTTGCCTTTTTTAATCAACTTTCCGATCGAGATCGCCTTGGATTTTTTCTTTTTTGTACCAGCGATTTTTTTAATTAGTTGCGTGGCGCGCAAAGAAGCAAGCGTCACTCCTGCAGCATCCACCCCGCGCTCAAAGCGATAGGAAGACTGAGTAGCCAGCCCTAGTTTGCGCGATGTATGATGCACGCTTAAGGCGTCAAAATAGGCGCTTTCCAGCAAAATATTAGTAGTGGCCTCGGTAACTTCGCTGGATTTACCGCCCATAATCCCGGCAATGGCTTGGATTGAGGTTTTATCGGCCACGACCAGCATCGGCGATTCCAATTGCCTGCTCATGCCATCAATAGTAATGAGCTCTTCTTTAGCTTGGGCCCGGCGGATAATCAGTCTTTGCCCGGACAATTTATCCAAATCAAAGGCATGTAGCGGCTGACCCAATTCCAGCAGGCAGAAGTTAGTAATGTCCACGATATTATTTACGCTGCGCACTCCCATCATCTCTAGATTTGCGCGCAGCCACGACGGCGAAGGCTGAACCTGGATATTTTTAATTACCCGGCCCAGATAAAACGGGCAAAGCCGTTTATCCGCAATTTGGATCGGAATACTCCCTCTGCCGCTGCCGCGCAAGGAGCCAATTTTGGGCAGCTTTAGTTTTTTGCCGGTCAGCGCCGCCACCTCCCGGGCAATGCCCAGGATGCTTAAACAATCGGTGCGGTTGGGGGTAACCTCGATTTCCCAGATGGTGTCCTGGTCGATGCGCGTGGCAGAGGTTATCTCCAAACCGGCCATGGTCAGTTTCTGGGCAAGCTGTTCGGGTTGCATACGAATATCAACATAATCTTTTAGCCAATTGAAGGACACGCGCATTTTATCTCCTGATTTTTCTTAAAATTGTCTTAAGAAGCGGACGTCATTCTCAAAAAATAGACGAATGTCGGTAATGCCGTATTTTAACATCGCGATTCTTTCTACGCCCATGCCAAAGGCAAAACCCTGCCAATGCTGCGGGTCGTATTTGACGGCAGAAAATACATTGGGGTCCACCATCCCGGCGCCTAAAATTTCCAGCCAGCCTTTAAATGAACACACCCGGCAGCCTTTGCCGCCGCAGATAATACAGGAAATATCGACTTCGGCGCTGGGCTCGGTAAAGGGAAAAAAGTGCGGGCGAAAACGCATCTTAGTCTTCGACCCAAATACCGCATTGATAAATACCGACAAGGTCCCTTTCAAATCGGCAAAGCTGATATTTCTATCCACGGCCAGACCCTCAATCTGATGAAACATAAAGGAGTGGCTGGCGTCAGTGGCGTCGGGACGATAGACCCGCCCGGGAGCGATAATCCTTAAAGGGGGTTTTTGTTTTTCCATCACCCGCACCTGAACGGGCGAGGTTTGGCTGCGCAACAAGTCTCCGGTATCGATATAAAATGTGTGAAAGGTTTCCCGCGAAGGATGGCCTTCAGGAATATTTAAAGCTGAAAAATTGTAATAATCGGTTTCGATCTCCGGGCCTTCGGCTACGCTAAAGCCTAAATTAAGAAAGATTTGCATAATCTCCTGCAGTGTCTGGCTCAAGGGGTGAATAGTGCCTGACTCCTGAATCATGCCCGGCATAGTAATATCAATTTTTAAGGCCTGCTCTTGTTTTAGTTTGCGCAGGAGAACATTTTTTCCGCTCAAGCTTTCTTCCAAGGTCCTTTTTAAGGTATTCACCAGGCGGCCGAATTCGGGCTTGTATTTTAGAGAAAGCTCGGGGATGAGCTTTAACAGCTGCGCGAGCTCGCTATTTCTACCCAGACATTTAATCCGGACATTCTCCAGTTCTTGTTGCGTCTGGGCCTGCTCGAGGTCGACCCGGGCTTGTTTTTCTATTTTTTCAATTTTTTTACGCAAGCTTTTAATTTTTTGCGGCAGCTTTGCAGGCATCTTATCTAAACCTCCTGATAATCAAATGGATTAGGGCTAAGACCAGAACTATTCCTGGAAGATAAATACTCAACCTTATCTTCCAGGGTTCAACAAGATGGGAAAGCGCTTTTCCTTTTTCTAAAACAGTAATCTTCTCGGCGTGGATGTCGGTATCGCCTCCGTGTTCGCCACAGGCATGGGAAAACACGCCGCGCACCGAAATAATATCCCCGCTAAATCTATAACCACCCAGGCAGGTAATCTCTTCCGCCAATTCTCGTGGGCCAAATACGCCGATTACGCCGCCGGCTGGATCGCTCACATTGACCCAACAAAATTTGCCCCGCAGGATAATATCGCCGATGGCCTCTCCTTTAAAAGTAATTATCTTCCCGTCGTATTGCTGGTAGTTTTTCAATAGCTCATCCAGCGTAATCTCAGTTGTCGCCGCTTCAGCATGGCCGCTAAGACAAACAAAGAATAAAATACCAAGTATGCTTCTTATCACCCTTATCATGCTTATCCTTTTTTGCTTTAGCTTTTGGCAATTGTTTCATATTTAACAGGCACCGTTTTGACCGGATTTAGATAATTATCGGGAGGAAAACGGTGCTCTGGGCATGGCGTTATCTTCCCTTCACTAGCGCAAAGATGGTGCCTAAAAGCGCGAATACCGAGATAAATTCCAAGCGGCCCGCCCACATCTGAAAGATATAGGTCAACTTTAAAGCTGCGGGCATTGAGCTCTGCGTAATCCCGCAGGAAAGTCCGACATTAGCCCCGGCGGAAACCGATTCGAACATGGCCAAATGCACCGGATAACCAAAATATACACCCACCAACGTGCCCAAAAAATATAAGAAGATATAAGCGAGCATGATCAGGGCGGCCTGCCTGATCAGCTTTTCGTTGAGCAGCACATCCTTGATATGGTGAATTTTATCTATGACCACAGCGCTGCGCGGAAGCATCGTCCGTTTAATATCTTGCAATAACGCCCGCATAATCATTCCTACGCGCAATACCTTAATCCCACCGGCGGAAGAACAGGCGCCTGCGCCAATAGCCATACATAGAATAACGCTCAGTAAAGATAGAGGCGTCCAATGCTGGGCAAATTGCTGGGTATAAACAGTCATAAAACCTGTAGTTGTATGTGCAGAGATTACTTGATAGAATCCCTTGCGAAATAAACTTATCGCACCAGGATAAGCTCCGCTGATTGCCAGACCAAATGCAGCCAAGCTGAATAATAGCAGTATAGAAATAAAAAAACTTTTGGTCTCGATATTGCGGAAAATCTCTTTTCGTTTTCCAGTCCAAAGAGTATAATGCAAACTAAAATTAAGACTGCCCAATAGTATCAGGGTTATCGTAATCAACTCAAAAGTAAAATTGTGATAATAAAGGATGCTTTGAGATTGAGGGGCAAAACCTCCTGTGCTCCAGCTTGCCATCGCCACCCATAATCCGTGCAAAAGAGATTTAAGTTTTGGCATGCCCGAAAAGTAAGCATTAAAAGAAAGGGCTAAAGTCCCCATCAACAGATAAACCAGGCTCACCAGCCAAATAAACCGGGCTGTATGCACTACATTGGGTAAGATCTTTTCTTCTCTGGCCTCACCCACGTAAATGGGCAGGGCGCTCGCCGCCCCCCGGATTAGAAAGGTCAAGGCAACAGTCATAATTCCCTGGCCACCGATGTATTGCATCAAATGGCGCCACATATTATAAGCGTAAGAGAGATGGTCTAAGTCCTGCACTAAAGTAAGACCGGTAGTGGAAAATCCACTCATCGCATCAAAGCAGGCGTCTAAGTAACTAAGCCAGTGTTTACTCAAATAAAGCGGCAGCGCCCCCAAAAACATCGCCAGAAGCCACGATAAGGAAACCACCACGACGCCGTGCCACCAGTTGAGCTCCCGATGGGTAAAGCAAATAATGATTAAAAAATAACCCAGCGCCAGGCAAAAGGAGCTGCTGATGACAAAATCAAACAGGGCGGCTTGTTCGGCAAAGCCCCAAGCCACTGCCAGAGGAATCAACAGCAAAAGGCCCAGGCCCAGAATGATTCTTCCGGCGTAAAGTCCGATAATCTTGATATCCTGTAATTGCGGCCGTAGAATCATTTTATACCTTTAACCAATAACCAAGACAATCCCCAAGCGCAAGCCACAATCAAGACAGTAAAAGAGATTTCCGTGGCGATGCCTAAAAGGAGATTGCTCAATTTTAGTAGATTTTTCTTTTTCATCTGCGCTTAGGTTTTGGCAACTTTGCCGATTAATACATCTAAGAGTTCTTGTTCGTTTTCGATTGCGGTCAGGGCGATGATATCGTCTTTGGCCAAAAGCACAGTTTCTCCGCGCGGGATAATCACATCATCTGCGCGCAAAATAGAAACCAATACCGAGGCCCGCGGCAAGGTGATATCCATCAGCCGTTTGTTGACACAGGGAGACTCGTTGGTTAAATCCACACGCACCAAGGCCAACTTCCCCCGTTTAAAGGTCATTAAGGTAACCAGGTCCTCCAGGGAAACTTCCTCCTCGATGATTTTAGCGATAATCGAAGTGGAATCTACGGCCACATCTACGCCAACTTGATTAAAGGTGTGGGTGTTTTTAGGGTCATTGACCCGGGCCACTGTGCGTTTGACCTGCGCGGACTGCTTACTCAACTGGCAGACCATTAAGTTGACTTCGTCGCTTCCGGTAACCGCAGCGACTACATCGGCGCGGCTGACCCCCGCGTCCTCTAAAAAACGGGAATTGCAGCCGTCGCCATTAATCACTAAAATATTATTCAATTCCCGGGCAATCTCTTCAGACGTAGCTGTATCTTTTTCTACCAGGCTAACCGTATGGTGGTTTTGCGTGAGCTTCTTGGCCAGATAAAAACCCACCTTTCCTCCTCCGACTATGACGATATACATCTTTTTTCCCTCGTTCTTCTTGCCTTGAGTGCCTTTAGTTTACTAAAGGCCTAAAAATTTTTTTACCTTATTAATGGCCTCGGTCTTGACCACGCCGATTAACAGGTCCTTAGCCTCGATCTTATCTTTAGGCCAGGGAATAAACAGGTCCTTCTTGTGCCGAGAAACAGCAACAATGATCAGTTCGCCGGGAAGATTGAGCTGTTCCACGCTTTTGCCGATAATCTTATCACCGACCTCTATTTCCATCACGTTTACCCGTCTTTCTTCCAGGAGAAAACTGCTTAAGCGGCTATCCAGAATTTTATTCCGGATCGCCGCGGCCAAAAGCCGGGTACTGGAGACGATGTCAATATCCAACTCCTGGTAAAGATGCATATATTGGGCGTCATTAATTCTGGTAATTACCTTGGGGATATGAAAAATTTTCTTGGCCACCTGCCCGGACATAATATTGGCGTTATCGCTATCGGTAACCGTGCAAAATACATCGGTCTGCTCAATACCGGCCTCCTTCAGCAAATCGACATCAAAGCCGTTTCCCGTAATTGTCACTCCGTTAAAACCGGCCCCCAGGCGCTGAAAGGCCTGGGCATCTTTGTCGATCAAGACAATATTGTGCCCGGCCTCCGCCAACAGGTGCGCTAATTCACTACCCACCCTGCCGCAACCAACAATGATTATATACATTGGATTCTTCCTTTTGCAGTTATTGCTTCATTACTGCATCGACGATGCAATCGAAAGTAGCCCGGTCGTTGACAGCCAATTCGGCTAGGATTTTACGGTCCAGATTAATCTTGCTCTTTTTTAAGGCCGCAATAAATTTACTATAGGAAAATCCTCTTTCTTTAAGCCGGGCATTGATCCGGATAATCCAGAGCCTGCGGATATTTCTCTTTTTGGCCTTGCGGTCGCGCCAGCTATAATAAAGACCGCGCCGTAAGGTCTCCTTGGCGCTGCGCAGCAACTTGCTGCGCGCCCCGCGCGCGCCTTTGACCTGTTTTAAAATCCTTTTGTGCTTGCGTTTTCTCGCCGGTGCGTATCTAACTCTTACCATTCTACCTCCAGGCTTCGTTTGTTGGTTAATCTATTAGTTAGTCTTAAAAGGTTGCGGGATCGGTTGCGGTTACGTATCGGTTTCGTCTTTGGGTTTGGGTTATCTTATTTTCTCCGCTAAACGACCTACGTAACCTTTTTAAACGATACTTAACCTAAACCTCTAAGCCTTTTATTACGAAACCAATTACACACGCTGTTCAACTAACCAAAATTAATAAGGTAATAACTTAAATAATTTTCTATCTGTTTTGGAAGCTAAAGCTGATTTCCTTAGGTGCCTTTTTCTTTTTCGCGATTTATGAGACAACAGATGCCCCCGCCCGGCCCGCTGCCTTTTAATCTTTCCGCTTTTGGTAATTTTAAACCTTTTGGCTAATGATTTTTTGGTTTTCAGTTTGGGCATTATGTAATTCCTTTTTATTTTGGCGCTAAGACTAAATTAATAAACCGGCCTTCGCTCAGCGGGCCCTTTTCTACCTGGCTAATATTGGTAGAGTCCTTCATAAACCGGTCAATGATCCGCCGGCCCAGCTCCTGATGGGCCATCTCGCGGCCGCGAAACATCAGTGTCACCTTAACTTTATCCCCCCGGCTTAAAAAACGTTCCAGGTTGCGCAGCTTGACCTGATAATCATGCTCTTCGATCTTAGGGCGCAGCTTGATTTCTTTCAGCCGCATTTTCTTCTGATGCTTTTTAGCCAATTTTTCCTTTTTCTCCTGCTCGTACTTGTACTTACTGTAATCCATAATCCGGCAAACCGGCGGGTTCACGCCGGCGGCCACCTCTACTAAGTCTAAGCCGCTGGCCACGGCGCGGCTTAAGCCTTCCTCAACCGAGGTAATTCCTAATTGTTCGCCGTTTTCCCCAATCAGCCTAACCTTCTCGGCCCTGATTCTCTGATTGACCCTTGCCCCTTTAAAAATGTTACCTCACCCCCTTCAATGAGCACTGAAATTACGAAAATTTACAATTTTCGTAATTTCATCTTCTTTAGTTTTTCTCCTTTGATTTGTGCGAATTGACCCCGCTGAGCGCCTGAAAATTCCCCTGGGGGATTTTCAGGCATTTTGCGAAGCGGGGTACATTCAGCTCTTCTCTGCAACTTCTTTTAGAACTTTCTGCACAAATTCTTCGAGTTTCATCGTGCCCTGTTCGCCGCCTGAGCGCGTGCGTACAGCTACTTCATTTTGGGCCTGTTCCCGGGCGCCAATGATCAGCATATAGGGCACCTTTTCCAGCTGGGCGCTGCGGATGCGTTTCTGCATTGATTCCGAACGCAGGTCTAACTGCGCGCGGATCTGCGCCTGGATTAACTGTTTTTCCACATCTTCAGCAAAGCAGTTCTGCTCTGTGGTAATCGGGATCACCACTACCTGAACAGGCGCAAGCCAAAGCGGAAGCGCCCCGGCATAATGTTCAATCAGGGCGCCCATAAAGCGCTCCAGACTGCCCAAAATTACCCGATGCAGCATTGCTGGACGATAGTGTTTGCCATCCTTGCCGACATAGGTCAAATCAAATCTTTCCGGAAGCGCAAAGTCACATTGGATAGTGGCGCACTGCCAAGTGCGGCCCAGGGCATCTTTTAATTTAATGTCGATCTTGGGGCCGTAAAAGGCTCCTTCTCCGGCGTTAATCTCGTGTTTAAGATTCTTGGCGGCCAAGGCCTCTTCTAAGGCAGTGGTGGCCCTGTGCCAGTCTTCATCTGTACCGATATATTTAGACGGGCGCGTGCTCAACTCTACGTCGTAATCAGCGAAACCAAAGTCTTTTAAGGCCTGATCTACAAAATCAATGACGGAAATTATCTCCGCATTCAGCTGCTCGGGTAAACAAAAAATGTGCGCGTCGTCCTGGGTAAACCCCCGCGCCCGCAACAGGCCATGCAAGACCCCGGAGCGCTCATGGCGATAGACGGTACCTAACTCAAAATACCTAATGGGTAAGTCCCGCCAGCTGCGCGTAGCCGACTTATAAATCAGCATCTGCCCCGGACAGTTCATCGGCTTAATCGCGTATTGCATACCCTCAATTTTAAAAAAATACATACTCTTTTTATAATATGCGTAGTGCCCGGAGCGCTTCCAGATATCACTCTTTAAGATATGCGGCCCCCAGACGAGCTGATAGCCGCGTTTTAAATGCTCCCTTCTTTCATAATCTTCGATCAAGGTGCGCAACAGCGCCCCCTTGGGATGATAAAGCACCAAGCCCGGCCCAGCCTCTTCAGGAAAACTAAAAAATCCCAACCTGGGGCCTAAGATCCGGTGGTCGCGCCTTTTGGCTTCTTCCTTTAAACGGATAAAGTCATCAAGCTCTTGTTTGGTGAAGAACGCGCTGCCGTAGATACGTTGCAGCATCGGATTATTTTCATTGCCCCGCCAATAGGCCCCGGCGACGCTGAAGAGCTTAAAGAATTTCACCTCGCCGGTTGAGTCCAGATGCGGCCCGCGGCATAAGTCCACGAACTTACCACTGTGATAAACCGTAACTTGGCTTTCCGGGATATCCTTAAGCAGCTCCAGCTTAAACGGCTGTTTCAGCTTTTTAAACAGCTTACTCGCCGCGCTCTTAGTTAGGGTGGCTTTTTCAAATTTGTGGTCCGCCTCAATAATCTGGCGCATCCGTTGCTCAATCTTACCCAGGTCATCAGCCGTAAAAGCCTGTTCGCGGGCAAAGTCATAATAGAAACCATCGGCAATCGCCGGGCCGATGCCCAATTTTGTCGACGGGTAAAGCCCCTTTACGGCTGCGGCCAAGATGTGCGCGCAACTATGTCTTAAAGTTTCTAAATTCATTTATTGGCAAAGACCTTGTCTAAATTGATGCCCATACTTTGAAAGCGCTGAAAAAAGTTGGGATAATGTTTAATTGTAGATTTGAGTTCGCCCCGGACCCGGCCCGCTTCATCCAGGCCCTCGAAATCAAAGCTGAACAAGTTGTGTAGCACCACCTCATCACGCTGGATTCCCTCGACCTCGGTAATATAGGTAACCTTTCTTGAGCCGTCGCTAAATTTTTCCTGATGCACTACGAGGTTAACGGTCGCGGCAATCTGCTTGCGCACCTCGCGCAAGGACATATTGATCCCGGACATTAAAATCATCGTTTCCAGGCGCGCCACTACATCCACGGGTGAGTTGCCGTGCACTACACCTAAGCATCCGGTGTGGCCAACGGCCATCGCCTGGACCATATCCAGGGCCTCCGGGCCGCGCACTTCTCCGACGACAATCCGGTCCGGCCGCATCCGCAGGGCGTTTCTGATTAAGTCACGCAAGGTAATCTCTCCCCGCCCGGCTAAATCGGCCTGGCGGGTCTCCAGAAAAATCAAGTGCTCCTGCTCCAGGCGCAACTCCGCGGTATCTTCGATACAGATAATCCGCTCCTGCGGCGCAATAAATTTGGAAAAGACCTGCAGCGTCGTGGTTTTGCCTACGCCGGCGCCGCCTGAAAAAATTATATTCAGCCTGCCTTGGATGCAGGCCGCTAACAGCTCGGAAGCCCCCGGGCTAAGCGTGCCCAGTTTAACCAAATCATCGGCAGAAACAATCTCGCGGGAAAATTTACGGATGGTAATTACCGGCCCCACGCGCGAAAGCGGCGGGATAATTGCGTTGACGCGGCTGCCGTCTTCCAGACAAACATCGGCAAACGGCGTTAAGCTATCCACTCTTTTGCCGGCCCAGGAATAAATTTTTTCGATGACCTCCATCAATTGACGCTCACTTTTAAACCTGATATCCGTCAGGACCTTTTTGCCCTGGCGCTCAATATAAATCTGTTTGGTGCCGTTGACCATAATATCGGAGGTCGAGGCATCGCGCAATAACTCACCCAACGGCCCTAAGCTGTTTAACTTTTCTTCCAAGCTCATCCTTAGTTACTCCTTCTTATTGAGACCACGATGGGTTAGCAACACATTCCTGAATAATAGTTTAATTTACAAATCACCTGCCTTGCCGGCAGGCAGGCAATATTCAATGGCCAAAACAGACAAACAAATATTTGTATTGGATATTTGGTATTGTTTATTGTTTGTGATTTGGAATTTGTCTATTGTAATTTATCTTTTTATGGTGGTGGGCGGTACAGGATTCGAACCTGTGACCTCAACGATGTCAACGTTGCGCGCTAACCATCTGCGCCAACCGCCCCAATGCCGGGAGTGGGACTCGAACCCACACGCTCCTAAGGAACGGGAGATTTTAAGTCTCCATCGTCTGCCAATTCCGACATCCCGGCCCGCTCTAGTTTCTGGAGGTGGCGGTGGGAGTTGCACCCACGCATCGCGGTTTTGCAGACCGCTCCCTTGGCTACTTGGGTACGCCACCGAAAAATAAAAGGCGTAAGTTATACTTTCCCTACGCCATAAAAAATGTTTTGTGTTGCGCTTTTCACTCTGCTGCCACCCAACTGACATTGCCGCCTACATAAAGTACATTCTTACCGGCTGTGCCATGATTGGTTGCCGCATCTTCCAAAAGCGCTGTAGTGGAAGCGACGGCCTCCGTCAGGCCGGAATAGTAAACATAATCGCTGCCGCCATCAATGCCGCCGACAGCCGGAGCCGCATTGCCGGTTGAAGGACAAACAAATACTTTTAAATCGTCAACGTAATTGGGGTAAAGCGCTTCCAAGGTATCCGGGAAGCGTTCATTATGGTCAGTGGCATAATTATGCAAGGCGATGCCAATCTGGCGTAGATTATTGGCACAATTGGCGCGCCTGGCCCGTTCTCTGGCCTTGCCTACTGCGGGTAAGAGCATACCGGCTAAAATACCGATAATCGCTATCACCACTAACAACTCAATCAGAGTAAAACCTTTTTTGGCGCTCCTAAAAATGTTCATTGGTCTTGTTCCCCCCTATTATCCCTAATATAATAATGCATTAATATACCACAAGGGCCTCAATTCTGTCAAGCAGGATTCTGGCCAGTTCGGGCTTATTTATTTTCCCCAACCTCTGCAGCCTGCCCGCTGCCTCCAAAATCCAGGCATCCATTGCTGCTCGACCAAACGGGTAACTATCTGATTTCATTAGAGTTGCGACAATTAAGTCCAATTTTTTCGCCCTTAATTTCTGGCGCGCATTGGCTGCTAGATTATCTGTTTCTAAGGCAAATCCCACCAGTATTTTTGCGCCTTTTTTGCGGCCGAACAGGCGCAAGATATCCGGATTTTGCACCAACTCTAACTTTAGCCTCTTCTTGTTGCTGCGCTTGATTTTTCCGGGGGCTATTTTTCTGGCGCGGAAATCACCTACCGCCGCGCTCATAACTAAGCAATCGCACCAGCGGAAATTTTTTTCCAGCGCCCGCTGCATCTGGCGGCAACTTAGCGCGGCTATGCGGCGCACGCCCGCAGGCCGGG
>JAFGCM010000113.1 GCA_016932635.1 Candidatus Omnitrophota bacterium | reverse complement strand
CATACTCTTAAAGGCAGATACAGTGCGCAGACAATCATCGCAAACAGAAAGATTTTTAACGTGGGTCTTACCTTGGGCTAAAGCAGCAATAATTACTGCACGGTGGGAAATAGATTTATCTGCTGGAGGGATAACCTTTCCGCGTAATCTCTTGGGTTCAATGGTAATATTGGACATTAAAGACTGCCTTTATAAAGACTTAACAATACTGTCTTCGGCAATCTCTTCTTCGAGTGAGCCGGGAAGAATAGCCGCAGTAGCCATACTTTCATAAACCCGCTCCACTTGAGCCTTGCCCACCTCTGCAGAACCCTGATAGATTCTAAACTCATCGCCAACGGCAACGCCATCTTTTTTACCCAAATCAATCACTACAAAGCGGAATTCCCGATTCACTATCAGGACTTTACCGTCCAACTTTTTCTTGGGTTTAACGATAATTCTTCTGAGCTCAACTGGGCCTTTCTCGCCTGGGCCTTTTTGCTGCCCTTCTAGCTTTAGCCTGGCCTCCGTAAGCTGTCCTTCCAAATCAGCATAATTTTCTTTTAATTGAGCTAAGCTATTAGCCAAGCTCATCCTTTGCTGCTTTTCATTAGCTAGGTCTGTTTCCAAGGTACTCAAGCGCGTATTTTTTTGCTCCAGGGTCACTTCGTAACTTTGCCTCTCCTTCGCCCATTGATCGGACAAAATCCTAGCCTGGTCTTTAAGCTTGATTAGCTCCATTTGTTTTTCATTGAGTTGTCTATCCACCTGCTGTTTAGCCTGCGTCAGCGTCAAGAGTTTTTCTTCGATTTCAACTCTTTTTGCTTTCTCCTGAAGCATCAGAAATAAAATAGCACCGGCAGCTAATAAAGAAATAATAGTGACTAAAAGCCATAAGACACTACCGCCTTTTAATGCCTTATTCATAACTTCCCTCCTTCAATGAGCATTGAGGTTGCGAAAATTAGGAATTTTCGCAACCTCATCTACTTCAGTTTCTCTTCGTAAGAACATGCGAATTGAACCCTTGACATTTTCAAAAGAAAATGTCAAGGGTAAATTCGGCCACAAACTTATGTTCACTTCGTTCCATAAGTTTGGGCCTCATTTATTATAGCAAGAGCCTTTTAAAAAATCAAGGGATATTTGCTATTTTAGCTTTTGGATTAAGCGCTGAAAACACTGAGGAAGTTCGGATTTGAATTGGACAAACTTTTCTGAGCGCGGGTGGAGAAACCCCAATTCTGTCGCATGTAGCGCCAAGCGCTTAAAGCTACTGATGCTGCCGTAGCGCGCATCGCCCAAGATAGGATGGCCTAAAAACTTCAGGTGTACTCTTAATTGATGCGTCCTTCCGGTATGGGGCATCAGTTCTACAAGACTCATATCTGCGGATCGTTGCAGTACCCGATATCTGGTTAAGGCCTGTTTACTGTTGTGAAAACTCACCCAGATTCTTTGGCGCCTTTGGGGGTGTCTGGCTAAGGGATAATCAATAATTCCTTCGTTGTGCCGGGGGCTGCCTTTTACCACGGCTAGATATTTACGCTTGACAGTATGCTTTTGAAATTGTTCAGCCAACTTTTGGTGAGCAAAATCATTTTTTGCCACCACAATCAGTCCGGAGGTATCTTTATCCAAACGGTGGACTATGCCCGGTCTCAACGGGCCGTTAATGGTAGAGAGCGCACAACCATAACCTAATAAGGCATGGACCAAGGTGCCGGAATAATTACCTACCGCAGGATGGGTAACCATACCTGAGGGTTTATTAATTATTAACAGGTCTTGGTCTTCATAAACTATCTCTAAAGGGATCTGTTCAGGAGCGACCGCGGGCTTTTCCGGCTCCGGGATATTGATTAAGACCAGATCCCCTGTTCTAATTTTATAATGCGTCTTAACAGATTTTTGATTGACCAGAATATTCTTGGCCTTAATTAGTTGCTGAATGCGCGAGCGCGAAATCGGATAGCTTAAATTTCTAATAATGTATTGGTCCAATCTTAAACCCTGATCTGGCTCGCTTACCTTTAATCTGAATTCTTGCATCGCCTTAGCCAAATTACGAGAGCAATTATAAATATACCCAAGCTGATTAACTGGTGCAACGTCAGATTAGCCCAGATGCGCAGATTATCAGCGCGCAGAAACTCAATCAAGAAACGAAACAGGCTATAAAGCAGACAGTAGAGCAAGAAGCTCATCCGCAGGCGCAAAATTATAAAAATCAGCAAAAGACCTAAAGCAGAATAAAGCTGAACCGGCACTCCGGCAATACCGTAACAGCAACCGTTCAGAAAGCAACCAATCCGCCCAATGGCCTGGCCCAAGGCTAAATAAGGAGAAAGCAAATTCAGGGTCCCCAGCCACGGCAGCTGCTTTTGTTTCAAAAAAATAACTGCAAAAATGCTGGCCGCAAACAATCCACCGTAGAAACTCAAGCCACCCTGATTGAGCTTAATTATTTCTAGAGGCGAGGCTAAATAAAATTTTAGGTTCTGTAAGATATAGAGTAAACGCGCCCCCAAAACCCCGCAAATGGCCAGCCCTAAAGATAAGTCCACTATCTTATCTGCAGCGATGCCTTGGCGCTGAGCCTCTTCTTTCGCCAGGTAGGTGGCAGTAATAAATGCCAGGGCCAGCATTAAGCCGTAGGAATAGAATTTAATCGGGCCTAATTGAAAAAGTATGGGGTGCATGGTGTTGTATAACTCGAAATGATATGCTTCTACTTTAAATCTGCGTTGGCCGGTGAACGGTTGCGTAGCTCGAATCGTTGAACGTCTTACGGTTGCGTCTATAAAATTTAAAAAAGACGATTGACGAATAACCTTAGACGTTTTCAGCTGCGCAACCGCAACCATTCAACGTAAGCCGAACGTTATATGTAAGATGAAGATTGTCTCGGTTTATGTCTGAGTATCTGCAGTATTAATAAGGCGGTGCCGATGGTAATCGATGCATCGGCAATATTAAACACCGGCCAAATGCGAAAATCTAAAAAGTCGATTACATAGCCAAAACGCAAACGGTCAATCAGATTGCCTACTGCCCCGGATAAAATCATCAGTAAAAAGACCTGAATAGATTTACTTTGCCTAAGAAGTCTTTTATAAAAAATAAATAGGATTATCGCCACCGCCAGTAGGCCTGAGCAAATAAACAGCAACTTGGCCCCGGAAAACATACCAAAGGCCATGCCCCGGTTACAAACATAACTAATATGAAAAATATTTTTTATTATTGGTACAGATTCACCGGGCTTGAGATTAGACAGGATGAGAAATTTGCTGAACTGATCAGAAATTACCAATAATACGGCGATCCAAACAGCCAAAGGCATGTTCTATCTTTACTTTTTCTTTTTGACTTCTTCTTTTCTCTGACAATCTATGCAGAGGGTGGCATCAGGCACAGCGGACAGACGCTTGCGACTAATTGCTTTATTGCACTCTAAACAGCGTCCATAGGATTTGTCTTTTATTCTTCCTAAGGCCTCATCAATAGCGTAAATCAGCTTTTGATTGTCGGAAGCAAGATTAAGCGAAAATTCGCGTTCGTAATTATCGCTGGCCTGATCAGCCATATGAAAGGAATATCCGGAAAGGTCTCCGGAGGCCTCCCGCTGCGACTTGCTTAATGACTCCTTGGTAATATTTTGCATCTCGGAAGCCAAATCTTCCCTTTTCTTCAACAGCAGCTTCTTGAATCTCTCCAATTCTTTCTTGTTCATTCTACCTCCTTTATCGCTTCTACGCATCTTGCGCATAATAATGGGTGTTCTCTATCCTCGCCAACTGAATTGCGAAAATTCCAGCAGCGGGCGCACTTGGGAAAATTAATTCTTTCTATCCGCACTCCTAAATCAGGCAGCTGCGGATAATCAAACACCGCCTCAGTAGCAGGCCCGGAGCTCTCCAGCAAAACCTCGGAAACAATAAAAATCGCAGGCAATAGCTTGAGATTCTCATCTAAGAATTTTGACAGCTTAGCATCTCGAGCGCATAGATAAACCCTAGCCTCTAAAGAACTGTGAACGATTTCCTTTTCTCTTTCGTTCTCAATGGCCTTGAGTACGACGCTGCGGATCTGGTTTAACCGCTCGAACTTTTCGTCTAATGCCTGATTAATCAGTTTACGCTGCGGGCTGGGCCAAGCGCTTAAAAAAACAGATGGACACTCCTTGATCCCTAAAATCTGGGCCAGATGATGCCAAAGTTCCTCAGCAGTAAAACTAAGAATGGGCGCCAGCAGCTTGGTCAGCGTAGTCAGTATCTCACAGATTGCTGTTTGCGCTGAACGGCGCTTCCTGGAATGCTTAGCCGCAGTATAGAGCGTATCTTTGAGAATATCTAAATAAAAAGAAGACATTTGCTGCACGCAAAAATTATAAATTCTTCGAAATAACTTATAATAGCGGAAATGCTCATAGTCTTGGGTAACCTGAATGGATAAATCGGATAAACAAGATAATGCCCATTGATCCAACTCTTCTAAGCTATCGTAACTCAATTTCATCTCGGGTGTAAAATCATAAAGATTCCCCACCAGAAAACGCAAGGTATTGCGAATCTTGCGATAGGCCTCGGCCGTAGAAGTAAGAATCTGCGCAGAAATCCGCACGTCATCGGTATAATCGCAGGAAGCCACCCAGAGCCTTAAAATCTCTGCCCCATAACTATCGATTACTTCTTGAGGAGAAATCACATTACCTCTGGACTTAGACATCTTTTTACCTGCGCCGTCAACCACAAAGCCATGGGTGAGGACCTGCCGGTAGGGGGCCTGGGCGTTTAAGGGTATCGAGGTCAGCAGGGCCGTTTGAAACCAGCCTCGATGTTGATCGCTGCCCTCCAGGTAAAGTCCAGCCGGAAATCCCAGCTTTTTATTTTTTTTCAAAACCGCTTGATGGCTGATTCCCGAATCAAACCAGACATCGATAATATCCTCTTCTTTAACAAACTCTGTTTTCTTACAGCGCGGGCAAAGCTGGTGTTTACCTAAAAGCTCTTCTACGCTCTTAATAAACCAGACGTCTGAGCCTTCTTGGGCGATCAACTGGGTGAGTTGCTCAATGAGTTTGTATTGTAAGATTTCCTGACCGCAATCTTTACAATAAAAAACAGGTATCGGCACGCCCCAAAATCTCTGGCGGGATAAACACCAATCCGGCCGAACTTGAATCATACTGCTAATCCGTTCAGCTGCGGAAAGCGGAGTCCACCGGACTTTCTTGACTGCCTTAAGCGCCTTTTTCCTTAACGCCCGATGCTCGACATTAATAAACCATTGTCTGGTGCTGCGCGTGATCAGCGGGCATTTACAACGCCAGCAGTGCGGATAGGAGTGCAGCGTATCCCCGGCCAAGAGCAACGACCCGTTTTCCCGCATTTGATCAATAATCAATTGATTAGCCTTAAACACCTGGGTACCGGAAAATTGTCCCGCTGTCTGATCAAATATCCCCCGCTCATCCACAGGCATCAACACAGGTAGCTTATATTTCAACCCAGTCAGATAATCTTCTTGTCCGTGACCGGGGGCAGTATGGACGCAACCGGTTCCTTCCTGATTAGAAACATACTCGGCCAAGACTACAGGCGAATTGCGCTGGAAAAAAGGATGCCTGGCCTGCAAATTCTCCAAACTTCGGCCTTGGGTTTTTCCCAGTTCTTGGTAATGGGCCAGCCCTAGCTGGTGCATTACAACTGCTAATAGCTCACTGGCTAAGATTAAAATTTCTTTAGTCTGGTCGGGCCTGGTAATTTCTACAAAGCTATACTCAAATTCTGGATGCAAGGCTAAAGCCGCATTAGCCACTAAGGTCCAGGGCGTAGTGGTCCAGACTAAAAAAGAAACTTGTGTAGTTCGGAGTTCGGAGTTCGCCTGCCTGCCGGCCAGGCAGGGAGTTCGGAGTAATTCCTTTAATGCGCTTTCTGGATTTAACAGTTCGAATTTAACCAAGACCGATGGTGAGCGGCGCTCGTCGTATTCTACCTCTGCCTCGGCTAAAGCGGTTTCACAACTGATGCACCAGTTGATGGGTTTGAGACCCCGGTAGATATATTTTTCTTTAGCCAATTTAGCGAAGGCGCGGACTATTTCCGCCTCGTAGTCAAAATCTAAAGTCAAATAAGGCTTCATCCAGTCGGCAAGCAGGCCGAGCCGGATAAATTGTTTCCTCTGGATGTCGACAAAGTTCAGAGCAAAGTCCCGGGCCTGTTGCCTAAAAGCTACCTTATCGATCTGGTGTTTATTGATGTCTAATTGCTTAAACAACTGGTGTTCTACAGGAAGGCCGTGGCAGTCCCAGCCGGGAACAAAAGGCACAGCAAAGCCCTGCATCAGCTTAGATTTGACCACAAAATCCTTGAGGATTTTATTTAAGGCGTGACCGATATGAATATCGCCGTTGGCGTAAGGAGGACCGTCGTGTAAGATAAATTTTGGCCGCCCCTTTGAGTGCTGCTGAAGCAAGGAGTAGATATCCAGGCCTTCCCAGAGGCGCAACATCCTGGCCTCCAGCTCTTTAAGCCTCGCCTGCATGGAAAATTCAGTGCGTGGTAGATTCAGTGTCTCTTTATAATTCATATGTATTTGCCGATAATAATATCCAATTTTTTCTTAACCTCAGCTGGAATATTCTCTGGCGCGGTAACAATGGCACCCTTTAATGCCTGCGAGCACAAACAATCTCTTTTCCGCGGAATGTTAAGAATCGCGGCCTTGATTAATTTTTTGGCATTTTGAACATTGCTGCGCATATTCTGAAAAATTAAATCGGCGCTGACCGCTTCCTCTTCGGCATGCCAACAGTCATAATCAGTAACCATAGCCAAAGTGGCATAGCAGATTTCCGCTTCGCGCGAGAGCCTGGCCTCCGGCAGATTAGTCATCCCGATCACATCCATCCCCCAGCTCTTGTAAAGACAAGACTCGGCCTTTGTAGAAAATGCCGGCCCCTCCATATTCAGGTAGGTCCCTTGGGGGTGGATATCAAGCTGCAACGTCTTGGCGCTCTGAATGAGCGCTTGGACCAATTGTCCGCAAACAGGTTCAGCAAAACCGATATGCGCCACGATCCCCTGGCCAAAAAAGGTGGTTTTACGTGCTTGATTGGTGCGGTCCACAAACTGATCAACCAGTAAAAAATCGCAGGGCTTAATCTCTTTTTTAAAACTACCTACCGCGGAAACAGAAATAATCCTTTCTACGCCTAATTTTTTCATGGCATAAATGTTAGCGCGATAATTAAGCTCCGTGGGAAGAATGCGATGAGCCTTACCGTGGCGGGGTAAAAAGACCACTTCCTCCCCTTCCAAGGCGCCCGTAATAAATTCGTCGGAAGGGCTGCCAAAGGGTGTGTCGATAGAGACTTTGTTTATTTTTGTTAGGCCTTCGATATCATAAAGACCGCTACCACCGATAATGCCGATCCGTGCCATTTGGTTATCTCCTAGTTTGGGCGTAATTGTCTTGACCTTTTGGCTGCAGCCTGAACAGCCGAAAACAAGATTTTATCCCAACCTTTTTTTCTGAATACAGAAAAGGCGGCTTGTGTGGTTCCGCCTTTTGAGGCTACTTTATTCCTTAAGGCCCGGGGACTTTGTTTAGACTGATTCAGCAATAAGGCACTGCCTAGACACGTTTTGATTACCAGTTGTCGGGCATCCGCAAGAGGCAAACCCAATTTTTGGGCCGCCGCAATCAGCTTTTCCGTTAAATAAAAGAAGTAAGCGGGCCCGGAGCCGCTAATTGCAGTTACCGCATCCATCTTTTGTTCTTTTACTATCAGTACATCGCCAATACAGGAAAAAATAGACCGGGTGAGCCTCTGGTGCCTCTGTTTAGCATATTTACCTAAGCAGATTGCTGAAATAGCTTGATTAATCAACCCAGGCATATTGGGCATTACCCGTACAACAGCAACCCTGCCCAGATATTGCTCTAATTTCCCGGTGCTTAACCCGGCACAGATAGAAATTAATAATTTTCCCTTAAGCGAGGTCTTTAAATCAGCTAAAACAGTGTGCGCATCCTGAGGTTTAACAGCCAAAATAATTACCTCTGCCTGCTGCGCCACTGTGCTGATTGACCTAGTACAGGGAACCTTAAAGCTTGAACGCAGAGAAGATAGTCTTTGCCGATCTTTTTCGCAACAGAGAATGTTTCTTCGGGCGAGATACCCTTGGTCAATTATTCCCTTAAGCAGCGCCTGCCCCATATTTCCACAACCAATGATGCCGATTTTCATTTTCCCACCTTGAATATTGGCTTAATTTAGCATAAAACTGCTTGAGTGTCAACGTTTTTCCTTTTTCCTTTTTCCTTTTGAACTTTGCGTCTTGACAGAAGTCCACTTTTAAGATATAGTAATACAATATGGCCGCTAAAATTTTTAAACCTTTTATTGAACAAGGGATACTCCAGAAGCTGGTAGTCGCTATTATGCTGATGGTAGTCATCCCTTTACTTTTACTGATTTATCTGCTTTACACTGAAGCAGCAACACTGTTGATGAAAGACAGTGCGCAACTGATTATCCTGCTGATGGTCGGCTCAGCCTGCTGTGGATATATCTTAAGCAGGAAGATGATTATCTCTATACTTAAAATCACTAAAGAGGCCGAAACGATTGCCCGGGGAAACTTAACAAAAAGAATCGAAACACCCGAAAAAAATGAAATTAATACGCTCGCCCAGTATTTCAATCAAATCACCAACGAATTAGAAGAAAACATTGAACAACTGAAAGAATCCAAGCGCATCATGCAAAATGTGTTGTTACGTATTGGCAGCGCCTTGGCCTCTTCGGAAAAAATAGAGAGTATTTTAGAATTAACCATAGAAACCTTAACCAGCGCCTTAAATGCCTCATCCGGAGCAATCATGCTCCTGGAAAAGGATAAACTGCGCACGATGATTTCTTACGGGATTGACAGCCGAGGCGCTAAATCGATTAGCACGAAATTAGGCGAAGGGGTGATTGGCTGGGTGGCCCAAGAAAAGCAGGCCCAAAATATAACCAGGACCCAGCATGATCACCGCTTTGACGTAGAGGTCAAGCTCGGCCTGGCGCATCAATCGATAATTTGCGCACCGCTCATCTACCAAGATACGGTTTTAGGAACAATCTCGGTACACGATAAGTCAGTTGAGGAAGGCTTTAGTGAGGATGACCTATTCTTGTTAAAAAACTTAGCCGCTCAAACAGCCATTGCCCTGGAAAACCAGCGCTTAAACCAAGATATCGAACGCACGTATCTGGAAACCATCTCGGCCCTGGCTTTAGCAGTAGAGGCCAAGGACCCTTATAGCCGCGGACATGCCAAAAGAGTAAACGAATATGTCAGCAAACTGGCAGAGCATTTTCATTTGGATCAAGAATCTCTGCGCACTTTACAGGACGCCGCGGTTCTTCATGACATCGGCAAAATAGGGATCAAAGATGAGATTTTGCTGAAGCCGACAGCATTAATCGCCGAGGAAAAAAGGCTGATGCACCGTCATGCCATTATCGGCGAAAATATTTTAAAGCCTATCCGTTCCTTGGAAAAAGTGGCGTATCTCGTACGTCATCATCAAGAACAACAAGACGGCAAAGGTTATCCTGACGGGTTAAGCGGAAAAGAGATGAGCCTGTCGCTTAAAATATTAATTGCCGCAGATGCCTTTGATGCGATGACTACCGATCGGCCATACCGGCGGGCAATGAGCTTGAAAGAAGCAAAAAAGGAACTGCAAAAATACAGCGGAATTTATTTTGATCAGCAAGTAGTAGAAACATTAATAAAAATCTTCTAAAAATACTCACTGTATAATTTTCGTACCTGTTCCCCTACCCGAGCCAAACAGCCAAACCTTAAGGCCGGAGAAAAAGCCTTTCCATCCTTACCTTGTAAGGCAAAATTTATCAAGCCGATACTGGTAGCATAAAGCGCGCTCTGGGCTTGGATCTGGCTGTCTAACACTGCGTGTAAAAAACCCAGCTTTAACTTCTTGGATAGAACATCTTCCGCGCGTTCCAAAAAGCCTTCCAGATAAGCGCCTCCGCCGGTAACGATGATCTCGGGGATCTCAGTCAAATCACAATCCAATTCCGTTAAGGCCCGGCTAATTTGCCCTAAGAGGTGATTTACCCCGGCAGTAATAATTTCACAGAGCTCCTGACGAGAAATAACCTTACTCTGTTGTCTATCTTTAACAATGAGCGGCTGATTAATTGATTCCTGTTGGGCTAATACCCGGCCGTATCTGGTCTTTAAGTCCTCGGCTGATTCAACAGAGACTTTTAATTTTTTAGCGACATCGCGGCTGATTTTCTGCATACCTTCAGGAAGAATGATGATCTGCTTTGGCCAACCATCTTGAAAAAGGTTAATCTTGATTAAGCCGCCTCCGATATCCAGTAAAATCTCTCTGCCCGAGCCGCCAGGTCCTGGCGCTTCAGATAAACCCAAGAGCTGTGCGTAACCAGAGGGAACAATATCCTGCAGAATCAAACCTGCGCCGCTTAAGCATTTAATCAGGCTGTTCAGCGTGGGTATCGGCAGGCTAATAATTAAAAGCTCTAACCTCAGCTCTCGAGCACTGCGCCCCCGAGGATCAGTAGTCTTAATCTGATTATCCAGGAGGAATTCTTTTAAACCAACGTGAATAACCCGGCGCTCTAGCGATAGATTAGAAGAAATGCCAGAATTGACTAAGCGATTAATATGCGCCTTGCCGATTAAGGTCTTTTTTTGAAATAAAAGTTCTTCCCGAAATATATTCGTTTTTAAATCGGGGTGGTCAATGTTGGCATAAACTCTGCGAATCTTCAGGCCAGAGTCTTGGCGCAATTTTAAGCAAAGCTCTCTTAAGCAGGCAGTTAAACTTTTGTTATCTGTTATTTTTCCGGATGTTAAACCCTGGGCAGGAACTGCCTGATGGCCTAAAATTTCTATTTTCCCTGAAGGCCGAAGCTCGCCACATGTAGCGCAAATCTTAAAATGTCCTATATCCAATCCGCAAATAATATTTTGGCGCATCCTGTTTCAAGCCTTCCACTCTCAAAATAAAACGCTGGGGTTATCAAAACGCATATCGATATATTTAGGCGCTGTAGCGCTGCTTTTAAGTTGCTGCAAAACTCCTTTTAATAGAATAACTTTTTTAGAAAAATCACTTCCTCCCATTTTTACTTGAATGCCGCTATCAAGGTAAAAAACTACATCCGAATATTCCCTGATATCAATTTGCGTTAGTTGATGCTCGGGGTAAATCTTGCTGCGCTCTAATTCCCTCAATAGACTCAAGGCCCTGTTCAATCTTAGGGAATCAGAAACAGAATAAACTCTTATTTCTCTAGAGGAAAGACCGACAATTTTCGGTAGCTCTGCACCGGAAGCGACATAAGGCAATATAAAACCCTGGGCGTCAACTAAGTAACTTTCCCGCAGACTAATAATAGCAACGGGCTTTCTTGGTGTTACCATAATGATAATCGCGTTGGGAAATTGCCGGCGCACAACGAGATTAGCTAATTCCGGATGCCGCAGGCGAATATCCCCAGCCACCTTGCGTAGATCAAAACTAAAGAGATTGGGCTTGTTAGTTAAATTCTCTAATCGAAAGATGTTGTTAGGTTGGGCAACTGGCTTAAAATTCTCATCGACAATAATCAGCTTGCTGATTGCGAAGCCGGGAAAACGCAGCAAAAAGGAATATCCGAAAAAAACTAATCCCGTGATTAAAGCGATCAGCAAGAACACCATAAATATCTTAGCCAATATTTTTTTTGACCGCGGGCTTACCTTGGTTACTCTTTTAGAATTATTTCTTTTTTTGACCAATCGTTTATAATCAGGCATGATCAAATCCTTCCTAGGCTTAACTTGATTATCTTCAGACAAAGTTGAGCAAAGCCTATTCCCTTTGCCCGAGCCGCCATGGGTAACAAACTCCTTGCGGTTAGTCCGGGGATGCTATTGACCTCCAAGACATAGGGCCGTTTGCCATTTAAAATCATATCTATCCGGGAAAATCCGCGGCAGCCTAAACAGTTGTGGGCTAACAGGCCCATGCTTTGAGCCCGTTGATAATAGCTTTTAGACAACTTTGCCGGGACAATATAATCACTTTGTCCTTGTTCATACTTGGCCTGAAAATTAAAAAATCTCTGCTTGGGCACTATCTCTACAACCGGTAAAGCTTGATCTCCCAGAATACCTACTGTAATCTCCCGGCCCTTAATATATTCTTCAACTATTACTTGATCGCTAAAGCCAAAGGCACAATCTAAGGCTGGCCTTAATTGTTTCGGGGTCTCAAGAT